>NZ_BAAGXT010000006.1:0-189849 GCF_054779695.1 Nocardiopsis coralliicola
CCGGCCGCGCCGCCCGCGGCGCCGCCCGCGCTGCCCGCGGCGGTACCTCCGCCGCCGCCTCCGGCACCCGAACCCGCGCCGCCGGCGGAAGAGCCGCCGCCCGCCGCTCCCGCCCCGCCTGCGCTTCCGGAGCCCGAACCGGACCTGCACCTCGTGGTGGAGCCCATCACCGTCATCATCGACGGCGAAGAGGTGGCGGTGGAGATCGGGCCCGAGCCCGGCGTCGCCGCCGAGACCGGCCCCGAAGGGTCGGAGGTGGTGATCGGCGGCCCCGAGGGGCCGTCCATCGCGGTCTCGACACCCGGGAACTGCCCGCCGTCCGCGACGGTGCTGTGCTCCGGAACGGCCGTCCAGATCGGCGGGCCGGTGCCGGTGGAGGTCGGCACCGGCGACTCCGGGCCGGTGGTGTCCCTGCCCGGGCTCCCGCCGCTCACCGCTGAGCCGGTGCCTGCCGCGGAAGAGGGCCCGCGCCAGCATGCCGCCGCCCTCGCCGAGGACGCCCCCGCCGAGGACGGCGCGTCCGGCGCGGAGGGCCCCGCGGCGCAGGCGCTCCCCGACGGCGGGGGCGGCGGGGACGAGGCGCCCGAGCAGGACGGCGGGGACGGCCCGGCCGCCCCGGACGACTCGGACGACTTGGACGGTCCAGACGACTCGGACGGTCCGGACGGCACGGACGCGGCAGGGGCGCCGCTGCCTGCGGAGCCGCCCGCCGAGGGACCCGAACCCCTTCCCGAACCTGGAATGCCGGGCGCCCCCGCGGAGCCGGCCCCGGCGCCGGAGGAGCCGGCCCTTCCGGAGCTCCCGATCCCCGACTCCGTCCTCCCCGAGGACGCCCTCCCTGACGGCCCTGCCCCGGAAGTGCCGGAAGTGCCGGCCGGACCCGGTGCCGGAGAGCCCCTCCCCGGGCTCGGCTGAAACCCGGAGTAGCGCATGGGATGCGGACGGTGCAGGGGCTCGGGTGCTCGGACCGGGGCGGGCCCGGCCCTTCCCCGGGACTGCCTCCACGGGTGCCCGAGCTGCCTGGCGGGCACCCGCGCAGCCCTGGCCCGCGGCGCCTCCTCCGCCCCGCGATCCCGCTGCTTCCGCGCCGCCCCACCAGCGGAAAGACGGCCCTGCCGCCACCCCGGGTGCGTGCTTCCCCCCGCCCCCCGCGCAGGGAAGATGCGGCGGCGGCCACGCAAACCGACACAGACTTGGCTAGGCTGAGCCCCGGTCGGTACGCGTCCGCCCGATCCGCCGCGTCCGCACCGGCCGGTCCAGCTCCCCAGCCCGGTCGGCCGGGTCCGCGCGGAGCCGGCGCGGGTCCCGGTGCCGCCACCAGCTCAACCGCCAGACGACCGCCAGACGATGGGAATGGGAAGGGGGCGGTGTCGCATGGATCGCTGCGCTCTTTTCGTCGACGCCGGATACCTCCTCGCCGACGGTGCGATGGCCGTGCACGGAACGCGCAACCGCGACTCCGTGGCCTGGGATTACGCCGGCCTCGCGCGCCTTCTCGAGGAGGTCGCACGCGACCGCACGGGGCTGCCCCTGCTCCGCTGCTACTGGTACGAGGCCACCGCGGACGGCCGCCGCAGCCAGGAACAGGACGGCATCGCCGATATCCCCGGCGTCAAGTTCCGCTCCGCGCGCATCCGCCCCGGCCGCCGGGAGGGCGTCGAAAGCTACGTCCAGCGCGACCTGACCACCCTCGCCCGCTCCGGGTCGCTCTGCGAAGCCGTCCTGGTCAGCGGCGACGAGGACATGGCGCAGGTCGTCGCGGACGTGCAGGACCTCGGCGTGCGGGTGACCGTGGTGCACGTGTCCGTCGAGGGGAACTGGACCATCGCGCGCGCTCTGCGCCGCGAGTGCGACGACCTGATCGAGATCGGCGCCGGCCACCTGCGGCCCTACGTCACGCTGCTCTCCGGCGGCGCGCCGGCCGCCGAGCCTGCCGCGGAGACCACGGCGCCCCTCGCCAACGGGCACGGCCACTCCGCCCCGGACACCGAGCGGCGCGCGGTCACCGCGCACCCCGGCGTCCGGCCCGAGCCCGCCGGCGGTGAAGCGGTGTTCGCCGCGAGCGGTGCGCAGAGCGGCGCCGGCGTGGGCGGGTCGGCCATGGAGCAGCTCCAGGCGATGCGCCGCAGCATCGCCCAGCAGCGCGGCGGCGACCACCTCGCGCCGCAGCCCGATGCCGGCGCGGCCCCCTCCGGCCCGATCGACGCCAACGGCTTCCCGACCGGGCCCCGCCCGTCGCACGCCGCGCACAACCAGACCCACCCGGGCCTGCAGAATCCGCAGGCCCCCCAGGGGCCTCCGGGGCACCAGGGCCACACCGGGCACAACCCGAGTCTCGGCGGCGCGCACAACCCGGCCACCGGCGGCCACCCGTCGATGGCGGCCGCAACCGGCCCGCAGCCGTCGTTCGGGGCGCCGCCGCAGCCGGTCCAGCAGCCGGTGCAGCCCGCCCCGCCGGAGCACCCGCATCCTCCGACAGGGGCGCACCCGTCGCTGGCCCAGCACGGCCCGCCGCCCGGTCCGGGGGCGCCGGGCCAGCGGCCGCCGGGGTACGAGCACGAGGCTCCACCGGGCCGGCCGGGGCCGCCCGATCCCCGGTACGGGCCGTCGACCGGGGAGAACCCCGGGTTCGGGGGTAACACCGGACCAAACCCTACTTTTGGGGCCAGTACGGAGGGTGATCCCTCCCTGGGCGCGCTGGGAGCAGCACAGCACCCGGCCACCGCCACTGGCCCCCGACTCCGGCCACGGGTCCAGCACGGGCCCTACACCGACGCCGTCCCCCGCGCCGACTTCGGCCGCCCCGGGGGCGGCGCCGCTGGAACACTCGACGATGCCGTGAATGTCGCGCTCCGCGAGGGGAACGATTTCGCCGAGTCCGTCGCGCGCGACGCCCCCGCCCTGTGGGTGGAGGCGGTCCTGGCGCGCCGCCCGCGGATGCCGTCCGACCTGGAGGCGCGCCTCCTGCAGGGGTCGACACTGCCGATCGACTTCCTGCTCCGCGACGAAGTCCGCGAGGCGCTGCGGCGGGGATTCTGGGACGCCCTCGGGCGCGCCCGCGAATGACGCGCGGGCGGCCGGGGCGCGGTGAGGACCGAGGGAGGCTGGCAGTGACACGGGTGACGACGGCCGATCTGGACCGCCTGGAATTCCGCGCCGTGCAGTCCGGTGATCACGCCGCGGTCGCCGCAGAGCTACTCGCGCTCGCCAACGCGGTGGACGCCGACTCCGAGATCTCCCGCGCCGAACTCTTCGTCCGCGCCGGCGAGCAGTGGGAGATGGCCCAGGAGGCCGAGCGGGCGGCGGGCGCCTACCAGCGGGCGATCGACGACGGCGGCACCACCATCATCGACGCGCGCGCCCTCCTCGCCGGCGCGCTGCTCGAACTCGACCGCGGCCCCGACGCGCAGGCGCAGCTGGCGCGGCTGCACCGGGAGGGCCCGCGGAACCTGCCCACCTTCATCCACATCACCGAAACCCTGCAGGCGCACGGCGACCTTGCGGCGGCGCAGGAGTGGGCGACGCTCGGTGTGGAGCGCTTCCGGCACCAGGACGTCTCCCCGTTCGTGCACGACCTGCTGATGGAGCTGCTGCGGATCCGCTTCCGCATCCGGGTCGACCTGGGTCTGGACGAGGACGCCCTGGACCGGATGCTGGACTAGGCCCGGCCGCGCTGCGCCCTGGCCCGCGCCCCGCTGCGGCGTCCTCGACCGGCGGCCGAGCGGAACGACGGATTCACCCCGGCTCCCGCCGAGCCGGCGCGCCCGCAGCACCGCACGCGGTGGACGCCCGCTTCCGGAAGACACCCGGCCCCGGCTACCGGGGCAGGGGTGTCGGGTGGCTCACTGTCCTGCTGCTCTTCTCGCCCGGGCGCGCCCTCGCGGCGTTCTCCTCAGCCGGGAAGGCGAGGAGGAAAAGCGCCCGCCTGGCCTTCCCCGCCGGTCGTGCGACGGGGGCATCCGGCGGTACCGCTCGCGGTGGACGCCGCCTGCCCCACGCGCCCTAGGCCGCCAGCGAGCGGCCGAGCGCGTACGCCTCGGTGAGGCTGCGGCCCCGATAGGACGCCGTGGCCAGACCTGCCACGTGGTCGTCCCCGTTCACCGCGACCGAGCTGGGGACGTGCCGGAACAGCGGCGCGTCCGACATCGAGTCGCCGTAGGCCGTGCACGCCGCGAGCGGTATCCCCGCCGCGCGGCGGAACCGCTCGGCGATGTCCACCTTGTCCTCCGGGCGCAGGATGCCCCCCGGGGCCGGCGGCCCCGGGAACGGCGGACCGGGAAAGGCCGACGCGGCGACCGTGTCGAAGCCGAACGCGGTGAGGCGGCGTGCGTAGAAGTCCGGCGACATGGTGATGACCATGGAGTGCTCGCCGCGGTCGCGGATGTCGGCGCACACCCCGGCGATGCCGTCGAGGAAGGGCCCGGCCGTGAACGCCGCGGCCACGTGCTCCTCGGTGAGGCCGCGCCAGATCCCGAACAGCTCCGCGGAGAAGGCGCGGGTATCGATCTCTCCGGCGGCCAACCGCTGCTCCAGCACAGTGAGGGCCGGGGTGGTACCAGTGACGCGGGCGATCTCGAGCGACGCCGTGGTGCCGTGCAGGAGGGTGCCGTCCAGGTCGAAGATGTGGAGTCGCGTCATCGCCGCGGAGCCTAGCGCCCGGCCGCCCCGGAGGCAATCCCCAACGCCGCCGCGCCGCGGTGAGAATCCACGATCTTGCGGTGTTCGCGGAGTGGATACCCAAGATGTAGTATCGCTGCGCCGATGGTTCGCGACCGGGGCTGCCCCCCGGAAGCGACGAGAGAGGGAACCCGGTGCGAGTCCGGGACTGCCCCGCAGCGGTGAGCGGGAAGCCGCGCCGGCGCCTTGTGGCGGCGGCGCTCCGACATCCGCCAGAGCACTGGGCGCACGGCGCCTGGGAAGCGGCGGAGATGAGGCGGGACGGTTCGGCCGTCCCACGCCCGCGAGTCCGAAGACCTGCCATCGGTGTGCGCCGCGCGCACGCAGTACGGGGCCTCGAGGGAGGGCGTCGTGCATCGGGGGAACCGGCCGTGCCCGCACGGTCCGGACTGCTTCGCCGTTGCGCCCGCTCGCGGCCCCTCCGGTCGACGACTAGGTGGTTGGAGCGAGCATGACCCTCGACATTCCGAGCGCGTCCGCGGACGCACCCGGTGATCCGTCCGCGCGGATCGGCAGCGAGGTCCGCGAGGCGAGTACCGGGCTGGCCGGCGTATCGGCCGATGCGGTCATCGCCGAGGCCCAGCGCGGCCTCTTCCCCGGCATCAGCGACGCCGAGCTCGAACTCGCCCTGATCATGGCCGCCCGCAGCCACGTCGAAGACGACCCCGACTACTCCCACCTCGCCGCCCGACTCCTGCTCGGCACGCTGCGCCGGGAAGCCCTGTCCTTCGTCTCCGGCTTCCCCGACAGCGCCGGCCAGACCGCGATGGCCGAGCGCTACCCCGGCTACCTGGCGGACTACGTCGCCGCCGGTGTCCGGATCGGCCAGCTCGACCCGGAGCTGCAGAAGTTCGACCTGGAGCGCCTCGGTGCCGCCCTGCACCCCGAGCGCGACCTGCAGTTCACCTTCCTCGGCCTGCAGACCCTCTACGACCGCTACTTCCTGCACAGCGAGGGCACCCGCTACGAGCTGCCGCAGGCGTTCTTCATGCGCGTCGCCATGGGACTGGCACTCAACGAGGACGACCGCGACGGCCGCGCGATCGAGTTCTACGAGCTGCTCTCCTCGTTCGACTTCATGGCCTCCACCCCCACCCTCTTCAACGCCGGCACCCGCCACGCCCAGCTGTCGTCCTGCTTCCTCACCACCGTCGACGACGACCTCTCCGCCATCTTCAAGGGCATCTCCGACAACGCGCTGCTCTCCAAGTACTCCGGCGGCCTCGGCAACGACTGGACCCCCGTCCGCGGCATCGGCGCCCGCATCCGCGGCACCAACGGCCAGTCCCAGGGAGTCGTCCCGTTCCTGAAGGTCGCCAACGACACGGCGGTGGCGGTCAACCAGGGCGGGCGCCGCAAGGGCGCGGTGTGCGCGTACCTGGAGACGTGGCACATCGACGTCGAGGAGTTCCTCGACCTGCGGAAGAACACCGGGGACGAGCGGCGGCGGACGCATGACATGAACACGGCGAACTGGGTGCCGGACCTGTTCATGCAGCGGGTGGAGGCCGACGCGAAGTGGACGCTGTTCTCGCCGGACGAGGTGCCGGACCTGCACGACCTCTACGGGGCGGAGTTCGCCGCCCGCTACACCCGCTACGAGCGGGCCGCGGAGGCCGGCGAGATCGCGGTGTACCGGACGGTGCGGGCCGTCGACCTGTGGCGGCGGATGCTCACCATGCTGTTCGAGACCGGGCACCCCTGGATCACCTTCAAGGACCCCAGCAACCTGCGGTCGCCGCAGCAGCACCAGGGGGTCGTGCACTCCTCCAACCTGTGCACCGAGATCACGCTCAACACCTCGCCCGGCGACGAGGTGGCGGTCTGCAACCTCGGCTCCGTCAACCTCGCCCAGCACGTGCGCGGCGGGCAGCTCGACACCGAGCGGCTGCAGCGCACGGTCACGACGGCCGTGCGGATGCTGGACAACGTCATCGACGTGAACTACTACACGATCCCCGAGGCCGAGCGCGCCAACATGCGCCACCGCCCGGTGGGCCTGGGGATCATGGGCTACCAGGACGCGCTGTTCGAGCTGCGGCTGCCGATGGGCTCGCAGGCCGCGGTCGAGTTCGCGGACGAGTCGATGGAGCAGGTCAGCTACCACGCGATCGCCGCGTCCTCCGCCCTGGCCGCCGAGCGCGGCGCCTACGCCTCCTTCGACGGCTCGCTGTGGAGCCGCGGCGTGCTGCCGGTCGACTCCCAGCGCCTCGTCGCCGACGCGCGCACCGGGGACCTTGAGGCCGACTACACCGTCCGCCTCGACTGGGACGCGCTGCGCGCGGCAGTGCGCGAGCAGGGCATGCGCAACTCCAACGTGATGGCGATCGCGCCCACCGCGACCATCGCCAACATCACCGGTGTCGGCCAGTCGATCGAGCCGATCTACCGGAACCTGTTCGTGAAATCGAACATGTCCGGCGACTTCACCGTGGTCAACCCCTACCTGGTGCGCGACCTGAAGGCGCGCGGCCTGTGGGACGGTGCGATGGTCGCCGAGCTCAAGCGGTACGACGGCAGCCTCGGCCCGATCGACCGGGTGCCCGGCGACCTGAAGGAGCTCTACGCGACGGCGTTCGAGCTCGACCCGGCCTGGCTCGTCGACGCCGCCGCGCGCCGGCAGAAGTGGATCGACCAGGCGCAGTCGCTCAACCTCTACATGGCGGCGCCGAGCGGCAGGAAGCTGGACGCGCTGTACCGGCGCGCGTGGCGGAAGGGCCTCAAGACCACCTACTACCTGCGCTCGCAGAGCGCGACGCACGTGGAGAAGTCGACGCTGAAGGGCACCGACGGCCGGCTGAACGCGGTCGCTGCGACGCCGGCGGCATCCGCCGCTCCGGCTCCGGCCGCCCCGCCGCCGCGCGCGGCGGCGGGGCCCGCGGCGGCTCCGGCGGAGTCGTCCGCGCCCGAGCTCGACCCCCAGGCGGCGTCCGCCTGCTCCATCGACGACCCCGACTGCGAAGCCTGCCAGTAGGGCCCGGCGGCCCGGGCGGTGCGCAGCCGTGCACCGCCCGGGCCGCTCGCGCCGCAGCTGCCCGCCCAGAGCACACCCGCACCTGATTCGGAAAGACGACGGTTCCACCCATGACGACGGCCCCCGAGACCGACGCGACCGGACTCGGCGCGATCGACCGCGACGCGGCGCGCGTGAACGTCGGCGACAAGGCGATGATCAACGCCCGCGCGGACGTCAACCAGCTCCTCCCGCTCAAGTACCGCTGGGCCTGGGACAAGTACCTGGCCGGCTGCAACAACCACTGGATGCCGACCGAGGTGTCCATGCAGGCCGACATCGCGCTGTGGAAGTCTCCGGACGGCCTCTCCGAGGACGAGCGGCTCATGCTCAAGCGCAACCTGGGCTTCTTCGCGACCGCGGAGTCGCTGGTGGCCAACAACATCGTGCTGGCCGTCTACCGGCAGCTCACCAACCCGGAGTGCCGCCAGTACCTGCTGCGCCAGGCGTTCGAGGAGGCCGTGCACACGCACACCTTCCAGTACATCTGCGAGAGCCTCGGCCTCGACGAGGGCGAGCTGTTCAACATGTACCGGGAGATCCCCTCCATCACGGAGAAGGACGCCTGGGCGCTGAAGTACACCCAGAACCTGGAGGACCCGGACTTCGCGACCGGCACGCCAGAGGCCGACCAGGCGTTCCTGCGCGACCTCATCGCGTTCTACGTGGTGTTCGAGGGCATGTGGTTCTACACCGGCTTCGCGCAGATCCTTTCGCTGGGCCGGCGGAACAAGATGGTCGGCATCGCCGAGCAGTACCAGTACATCCTGCGCGACGAGTCGATCCACCTGAACTTCGGCATCGACGTGATCAACCAGATCAAGGCCGAGAACCCGCACCTGTGGTCGCCGGAGTTCCAGGAGGAGGTCCGCGGCATGCTCACCGACGCGTGCGCCCTGGAGGTCGCCTACGGGCGGGAGACCATGCCCCGCGGAGTCCTCGGCCTCAACGCCGAGCTCTGCGAGGAGTACATGCACTTCATCACCGACCGCCGGGCCGAGCAGATCGGCCTCGCCCCGCTCTTCGGCGGCGCGGAGAACCCCTTCCCCTGGATGTCGGAGATGATGGACCTCAACAAGGAGAAGAACTTCTTCGAGACCCGCGTCATCGAGTACCAGACCGGCGGCGGCCTCGACTGGGACTGACCGTCCGCCGCATGGCCCGGCCCCCGGCTCCTTCGGCGGAGGAGGCGGGGGCCGCTTCCTGCGCGGCGGTGCCGGCGTCCGCCGTTCGCCAGCGGACCCGAGGGGCGAGCGGCCAACCGCGCGGTCCGGCCGCCGGCGTCACCCGGCGGGCTCCG
Organism: Nocardiopsis coralliicola; assembly: GCF_054779695.1. Classification (NCBI taxonomy): domain Bacteria; kingdom Bacillati; phylum Actinomycetota; class Actinomycetes; order Streptosporangiales; family Nocardiopsidaceae; genus Nocardiopsis; species Nocardiopsis coralliicola. Next base: position 8,991 of record NZ_BAAGXT010000006.1, read on the forward strand.
GTGGATCGGTGCGGAGGAAGTCCGGCGGTGCATCCGTCCAGGCCGGGATGTCCAGGGAGTTCAGCGCCGCGGCGATGCGCCTCTCTTCGTAGGTGAAGTGCGTTTCGATGAGCGCCGCCAGGCTGTCCACCTCGCGTTCGACCGCGACCGCGTCGCCGGCCTCCACCGCGACAAGCGCCTCGAGCCGGGCGAGGGACTCCTCCACGATGCGGTGGTCCCGGCGCAGGTCGTCGATGACCGGTCCCAGTTCGGGGAAGTGCGCGGCGAGCGCACCGAACGCCGTGGCGTCCTCACCGCGGTGGTGCCGGTTGAGCGCCGAGCAGAAGGTGGCGCAGTGGGTCCGCAGTTCGCGCAGCGGTGCTCCGGACCGGTAGTCCGCTGCTCCGCTGCGCACGGCGGCGAGCTCGTCGCGGAGCCAGTTGTGGACGTCGAGCAGCTGGTGGCCGAACGCCTCGACGCGTCCGTTCGATGGGGTCAAAGTGAATCCTGTGATTCCACGCCTCCATGCCCGCGGCGGTCTCCTTGCCGGGTGCACTGCGACGCTGTGCTGTATCCCAGCGCCGGCGCGGCAGCCCTGTCAAGGCCCAGCGGCGGTCCGGGAGTGCCCGGCACAGCCTTGCCTTCTCCTCGCCGGCAAGGTCGAGCGTTGCCGGCACGAGGATCGGAGATCTGCCGCGGCGGTCCGGAGTGAGCGCCCGCACCCTGCGGTACTGCGAGGCCCGCGGGCTGCTGCCCGGACGGCGGGCGGAGAACGGATGCCGGGTCTACGAAGGCGGGGATCTGCGGCTGGTGGAGCAGATCCGGATCCTGCAGGCGTTCGGGTTCAGCCTGGAGGAGCCCCGGCCGTTCGCGGAGTGCCTGCGGGACGGCCATCCCGCGGGCGACGCGTGCCCCTCGTCGCCGGCGGTCTACCGCGGCAAGCTCGCCGAGCTGGACGCGCTCATCGCGCGGCTCGGGGCGGTGCGCGCATCGGTCGCCGGGCGGCTCGGTGCGGCGGAGCGCCGCCGGCCGGCACCTGAACCCCTCTGCAACCTGTCGTCCGCACCCGCGGACCGGGCTGCTGGCACCGGCACCCCGGTCGACACCCGCCCCAGGGAAGGAACGCGATGACCCGCTTCGACGGCACTGCGGCACCCGGAACAGCGGCCGAAGCCGGGGACACCGGACTTGCGCGCAGCGTCGCGGGCGGCGGTGCGGTGCTGGCCATGTTCAGCGTGGCGCACTGCCCGCCCTGCCGGCAGATGGAGCCGGTCCTCGATGCGGCCGCCGCAGAGGACCCGGCGCTCACCGTGCTCCGCGTCGAGGGGGCGCCGGAGGCCGTGCGCGGCTACGGCGTCCTCGCCACCCCCACGCTGCTGGTCTTCACCGGTGGCGGGCAGGTGCGCTCCATGGTGGGGGCGCGCAGGCGGCGCCGTCTGCGCGCCGAACTGGCCGACGCCCTCGGCTAGCCGCCGGCCGGCGGGTGCCGGACGGTGCTCGACCAGCAGGCGGTCCGGCGGTACCGCCGGACCGCTTCTGCGTGCCGGGGGCGCGGGCCACCGAGGGTTCCGCCGGCGGGGGTGCGGAGCCGGCGCGCAGGGCTCCCGGCACGGGTTCTGCGCTGTCCGGCACCCTCGGCACCTGAGGGCGAACGTGTACGGATCGCCTGCTCACGCGGGGTTCTGAGCCGTCGCCAGTGACACCGCGTCATTCCGCAGTGGTGACGCGGCCGCACTGCCCGGTGGCTGCGCAAAGCGATGGAATCAGAATCAGCAGCCGACGCCGGTGGAACCGCCGGAGAGACCAGAGAGGGACGACATGGCACTGCTCGAGCAGCCCCGGAGCCAGACGCACCAGCACCTCTTCGAGCCCCGCCAGCGCGGCGCCGCGCCCGCCGCGCAGGGCGAACCGACCATGACGGGCCTCACCTTCACCGGCGCTGCCGCCGAGCCCGAGACCCCGGTGGACGTGAAGCAGACGGCGCTGCAGGCGGCGGGCGGCCCGTGGGGGATCGTCGCCTCGACCATCCCGTCCCTGGTCTTCGCCGGGGTGGTCGGGTTCGTGTCGCTGCCGCTGAGCATCGGGATCGCGATCGCGGTGGCGGTGGTGATCGCCGGTGTGCAGCTGTGGCGGGGAGAGACCTTCAGCGCCGCGTCGGGCGGGCTGGTCGGCGTCGCGGTGTCCGGCGGCATCTCGGCCGCGACCGGCTCGGCCAACGACTTCTTCCTCATCGGCATCTGGGCGTCGCTGGCCATCGGCATCGTCCCCCTCGCCTCGATCCTGATGCGCCGGCCGCTGACCGGCGCGATCTGGAACGCGATGCACGGCGGGAACCACGCCTGGCGCGCGGACCGGCCCGCGGCGCGTGCGCACTACCTCGCCACCGGTGCGGTCGCGGTGATGGGCCTGGGCCGGTTCGCCGTCCAGCAGTGGCTCTACCTCGCCGATGCCACCGGCGCGCTGGCGATCGCCGACACGGTGATGGGCTTCCCGCTGACGGGCCTGGTCGCCGTCGTGGTCATCTGGGCCTTCCGCCGCTCCACCAAGCGCATGGTCACGTCCGGCGCCTAGCCCCCGCCTCAGCGGCGCCCCCTTCAGCGGAGGGGGCGCCGCTCTCTCGTCTCTCCGGGGGAAGGCGCCCTCCGCGGAAAGCGCCCGAAGCAGACCGGCCCGGCAGCTCTGCCGGGCCGTTTTGCGCGGGTCAGGGCTTCTGCTCGCCGAGGGATTCGGCGACCTGGGTGAGCACGGTGCCGGCGCGGGAGAGCCAGTCGGCGATGACGGAGAGCTCGGCGTCGGTGTAGTCGGCGTGCATGGCGATCATGGCGTCGGCCAGGCCCATCGGGGAGGGGGCCGCGGTGGTCGGGGCGGTGCCGGCGAGGCGGACCACGCGCTTGCGGCGGTCGTCCGGGTGCGGGGCGCGTTCGACCAGGCCGCGGGAGGAGAGCCGGTCGATGACGGTGGTGACCGAGCCGGTGCGCATGCGGAGGCTCCGGGCGATCTCGCTCGGGGTCATCGGCCCGCCGACGCGGAGCAGGGCGAAGCACTGGAAGTCGGTGGGGTTCAGGTCGCTCTGCGCCGACATCGCGTGCAGCAGGCGGATGAGGCCGGCCGCCATGCGCTGGCCGTCGTCGCGGATGGCGTCGAAGAGCTCCCGGCGGGTCTGCTCGGCTGCGGACGGCTGCGCGGAGGCCGGCATGGGGGAGCCGTCCGCGTCCGCTGGCATCCGCACTGCTCCTCTCGGCCCTCGCGCTCTCGCTCCCCTGCGCCGCTTCGAGTCTAGTTCTTCCGATCCGGCGGACCGGCGCGCTCGGCTGCGGACGGGGTGGTAGCGTCCGTCCTATTGGCACGAATTTCTAGCTACATGTTTTTCGAGTGAGGAGATGGGCGTGCGCCGAGGCGAGCGGCGCGGTCGTGTGCCGGCCGCGTGGAGACGGGTGCTGTACGGGGCCGCAGTGCTGCTCGCCCTGGCGTGGCTGGTCGGGGCGGGACCGCTGGGCGCCTTCGTCGGGCGGCTCGGCGAGGTGCAGAGCAACGACCCGTCGGCGTTCCTGCCCGAAGGTGCGGAGTCGTCGGAGGCCGCCGCCGTGCGCGAGGACATCGCCGGCGAGGAGCCGACGCCGGCCTTCGTCGTCTACGCGTCCGCGGACGGCGCCCCCGATGCCCAGCGGATGGCGGAGGACGCGGAGCGGATCGAGGACGCCGGCCTCTCCGACGGCCGCCCCGCCGGTCCGATCCCGGGGAGCGACGACGGTTCCGTGGCGCAGCTGGTCGTGCCGCTGCCGGCCGATGCGGACGCCAAGGAGGCGGTGGCCGAGCTGCGCGCCCTGCTCGCCGATCCGGCGCCGCCCGGCGGCACCGAGGTCCTGGTGACCGGGCCCGCCGGGTTCGCCGCCGACCTGAGCGAGGCGTTCGCCGGAATCGACGGGACCCTGCTCGCCGTCGCCCTGGCCGCGGTGCTGATCATCCTCGTCGCGGTGTACCGGTCGCCGCTGCTGCCGCTGGTGGTGGTCCTGGCGTCGGTCCTTGCGCTCGCCCTCGCCGCCGCGGTGGTCTACGCGGCGGCCGACGCGGGCTGGATCCTGCTGAACGGGCAGAGCCAGGGCATCCTGTTCATCCTGGTGGTGGGTGCATGCACCGACTACGCGCTGCTGCTGGTCGCCCGCTACCGGGAAGCGCTCGCCCACACCCCGCGCCCGCTGGAGGCCGTGGCCGGTGCGGTGCGCGGGACCGCGGCACCGATCGCGGCGTCCGCGGGCACCGTCATCCTCGGCGTGCTCTGCCTGCTGGCCGCCGACCTGTCGTCCAACTCCAGCCTGGGGCCGGTGGCGGCGCTGGGCATCGGTGCCGCGCTCGTCTCCGCGCTCACCTTCCTGCCCGCGGTGCTCCTGCTGCTGGGCCGCGCCGCGTTCTGGCCGTTCGCGCCCAGCTGCCGGGAGGGCGCGGGCCAGGGCGCGGTGGGAGGCGAGTCCGGCGGTGCGGAGGACCGCGGTGACCATCCGCTGTGGAGCCGTATCGCCGGCACCGTCGCCCGCCGCCCCCGCGCGTGGTGGATCGGTGTCCTCGTGCCGCTGGTCGCGACGGCCGCGCTGGCGCCCTCCTTCTCCGCGACCGGAACCTCGACCGCGGACTTCTTCCGCACCGAAGTGGAGTCCGTGGCCGGGCAGGAGGTCCTCGATCGCGGATTCGGCGACACGGCCGCCGCCACCCCGGCGCTCGTCGTGGCGGACGCCGGGCGGCAGGACGACGTGATCGCCGCGGCCGAAGGCGTCCCCGGCATCGGTGCCGCGCAGCCCGCGGGGTCCGACGCGTCGCGGGTGCTGATCGAGGCGGAGGTCCGCGCGCCGGCCGAGTCCGACGGGGCGGTGCAGATCGTCGCCGACCTGCGCACTGCCGTGCAGGAGGTGGCCGGCGCGGGCGCACTGGTGGGCGGCACCGACGCGGTGGCGCTGGACACCCGCGAGGCCGCGCAGAGCGACCTGTTCACGGTGGTCCCGCTGGTCATCGCCGTGGTGTTCCTGGTCCTGGTGGTCCTGCTCCGCTCCCTCGCGGCGCCCGTCCTGCTGACCGCGACGACCGTGCTGTCCTACCTCTCCGCCATGGGGGTCGGCGCGTTCGTGTTCAACGAGGTGCTGGAGCTGCCCGGTGCCGACCCGGTGGTGCCGCTCTTCGCGTTCGTGTTCCTCGTGGCACTGGGCGTCGACTACAACATCTTCCTGATGACGCGGGTCCGCGAGGAGGCGGCCGTCCGCGGCCACCGCGCGGCGGTGCTCCGCGGCCTCACCGCCACCGGGGGCGTCATTACCTCGGCGGGAGTCGTCCTTGCGGCGACCTTTGCAGCCCTGGCCGTCATCCCGCTGATGTTCCTCCTCCAGCTGGCGTTCCTGGTGGCGTTCGGTGTTCTGCTCGACGCGCTGATCGTGCGGTCGCTGCTGGTCCCGGCGCTGGCGCTGGACATCGGCCCGAAGACCTGGTGGCCCGGCCGGCCGCGGAAGCGCAGAGCGGGGGATGCGGCGTCCGCGCAGGCCGGGCCGGACGGCGCCGCCTCCGGACCGCGGGCCGGAGGGGATGTGCCGGCAACCAGGTAAAGCGCCCCCGAGTGTGACGTACTGCACTGAAGTGCGGGACCGCCGACCACTGCGGCGTCCGGCGGTCCCGCGGCACTCCTCCCACCGGGGGCGCGTTAGACACCGAATCGTTACCTCGGGTAGACATGCGGTTTATGGAGCACCGGGGAATCGTTTACGGGCGCAGCGGGAGCGGTGCGCCGCTCGTCCTCCTGCACGGCCTGGGCCACCGCCGGCAGGCGTGGGACCCGGTCCTGGAGTCGCTCACCGGCAGCTACGAGGTCATCGCCCCCGACCTGCCCGGCTTCGGCGAGTCCGCGCCGCTGGCCGACGGCCGCGGCTACAGCATCGACGCCCTCGTCGACGCCCTCGCCGACTGGTTCGAGGGCCTCGGCATCGAGCGGCCGCACCTGGCCGGCAACTCCCTCGGCGGTGCGGTGGCCCTCGAACTCGCCGCCCGCGGCAGCGCCTCCTCGGTGACCGCGCTCTCCCCGATCGGGTTCACCCGCGGCGCGGAGATGCTCGGTTCCAAGCTCCTCGTCGGCGGCATGCACGTCGCGACGCGCGTCCCCCGCCGGGTCTGGGACACCCTGCTCGACAGCACGCCCGTGCGCGCGCTCACGACGCTCGCACTGCACGGCCGCTTCCGCGACCCCAGCGGCGGCATGGCGCAGCTCGACCCGTCGGTGGTCACCGCCGGATCGGCCTACACGGCCCTGGCGCCCGAGGTCGTCAAGTACAGCTTCGGCGCGGGCAGCTCCGTCGCCTGCCCGGCCACGGTCGCCTGGGGCGAGGACGACCGGGTGCTGCCCGTCCGCGCCGTCCAGCGCGTCATCGGCGCCATCCCGCACGCCCGCCAGATCCGGCTGCTGCGCTGCGGCCACGTGCCGATGGAGAACAACCCCGCCGCCGTCGCCGAAGTCATCCGCGGCACCTGCCGCAGTTTCCGCGACGCACTCCCGCGCACGGTCGGCGCTCCGCTGGCGGCCGGCACCCTCCCCGCCGCGGCCTGACCAGCGCCGAAGCGGCGACGCAGGGGGCAGCGCTGCGCAGCGGGGATGCGGCCGGTGCCGCGGAGGGCCGTCGTCAGAGCCAGTGGTTCTCCGGTCCGCTGGATTCGGCGGCTTCCGATGCGGCCGATCGGACCCGCGATCCGGTGTCGCCGCCGTCGCCGAGGTCGGCCCGGTAGGCCACCGCGGTGGCCACGTAGCGGTACCGGTGAACATAGGCGTAGTGGACGTGGTAGGAGCGGTGGGTCACCAGGGGCATGATCCTGCTCCCGGCCTGCCGGCGCCAGGTGGCGGGGAGCCAGCGCTCCTGCCGGCACCACCGGGTGATGGTGAGCCACGCTCCCTGGGGGAGGGACTCGACCAGCCTGACGAAGTCGAGGGCCTTCTCCTTGTCCGGGAAGGGGAAGAGCGAGACGGAGACGACGATGCGGCTGTCGGCTTCGGTGCGGGCGTCGCCGGGCTGCTCCTCGTAGACGCCGGCCAGTAGCCGGGTGCAGCCGCGGCTGGTGAGCGCCTGGACGAGTTCGCCGGCGCTTGCGGCGCCGCCGCCGGCGGCGGCCAGGCTGCACGGCTGCTCACCGGCCGCCATCCGGGCGAATTCCATGCCGTTCTTGTCGGTGAAGCCTCGCGGAAGCAGGGCATCCGGCGTGAAGGGCGTCCGGTCGGTGGCGGCGCTCTTCCAGGAGCCCGGGTCGATGACCGGCTCCGCGCCTCCGCCATCGGGGGCGGTGTGCTGGGCGGTCGGGTCGCCGCTGCCGGCGGGCGGCGGAGCGGCGCTTCCGGTGAGCAGCATGTCCAGCACGCGGCGCGCGGTGGGCCGGGCGCCGGGCTCCTTGGCCGCGCAGGCGAGGACGATGCTCAGCAGCGGGTCGGCGAGGCTGCCGGTCTCGGGAGGGCTGGTGAGCACCCGTCTGATGCGCGACGCCTGGGTGGCGCCGGGAAAGGCGTCGGCGCCGGTGGCGGCATGGATGATCACCGATGCCCAGGCGAAGACGTCGGCGGCCGGACCGAGGGCGGTGCCTTCGAGCTGCTCGGGGGCCATGTAGCCGAGAGTGCCGATCCGGGTGGCCGATGAGGTGTCGGCGTCCAGGGCGCGGGCGATGCCGAAGTCGATCACCCGGGCCCCGTCCGGACCGAGGAGGATGTTGGCCGGCTTGAGGTCCCGGTGCACCACACCTGCGGCGTGGATGGCGCTCAGTGCGGTGATGCTCTGCATGGCCAGCCGCTGCAAGTCGCCGCCGGTGCGCGGGCCGTGCTCGCGGACGGCCTCCTCCAGGGTGGGGCCCTGGACGTACTCGGTCGCGATCCAGGGCTGGTCGGCCGCGTCGTCGGCGTCCAGCACCTCGGCCAGGCAGAAGCCCTGCACCTGGCGCATGTTGGCCAGCTCTTGGGCGAAGTAGCGGCGCACCTGGGCGTCCTTGGCGAGGTGCGGGTGGAGCAGCTTGACCGCCGCCTGCCGGTTGGCGGTGTCCTCGCCGAGGTAGACCGTGCCGAAGCCGCCCGAGCCGAGTTCGCGCACCAGTCGGAATCCGCCCACCCGCTGCCCTGCGCCCACCGGATCTCCCTGCCCGTCGGCCGATCTCTGCGGCAAAACCTATACAGGGGAGCGGAGCGCCGCCATGGGGTCCCCGCCGGGCCCCGGCCGCCCCAGCGGCCGCGTGCCCGCGGTGGAGAACGGCCGGCCTCCGGCCAGGCGGTGCGCGGCCGGTTCCGGTCTCGGGAGGAGGTGGGGAGGAGAGGCTGCGGGGAGCACAATGATGGGTGTTCTCCCAGGCCATTGAGCACCCCGTCGGGGACCTAAGTCATTTTCGCGACTTATCTGAACGTCTCGGGCAATTGTGGACCAAATGCTCCTTTGTCATTATCCTGCTGAAGCGGAGAAGTCGCGGGGTGCTCCTCGGGCGCTCTGCCGGGGGCCTGACAGGGAGCGCGGATGGTCGAACACTATTCGTACTGGCTGTGGCCGGTACTCGCCTACACGGTCTCCGCGCTCGGGTCGTTCCTGGGGCTGCGGTTCGCCACCCGCGCGCGGCCGCAGCGGACTGGCGCAGGCCGGCTGGATCGCGATGGGTGCGGTGTCGATCGGCGGCGTCGGCGTGTGGGCCATGCACTTCATCGCGATGCTCGGGTTCCGGATCCAGGGCGCCGCGGTCCGCTACGACCTGCTGCTCACCGTCGTGAGCGCGGTGATCCCGATCGCGGTCATGGCCCTCGCCCTCCCGCTGATCATCCGCGGCCGCCGGTGGGCCCTGCCGGTGGGCGGGCCGATCGTCGCGGTGGGCGTGGTCTCCATGCACTACCTGGGGATGGCGTCGATGAGCGGGCACGCCGGGATGGAGCACGATCCGCTGTTCGCCGCCGCAGCCTGCGCCATCGCGCTCGTGGCGGCCCCGGTGGCGCTCTGGTTCACCGGCCACCTGTGGACGGTCGGCTCGACACTGGCCGGTGCACTGGTGATGGGCCTCGGGGTGTCGGCCATGCACTACACCGCGATGCTCGGTGTCCGCGTCACCGACCACCAGCACGGCGCAGCGGCGGCCTCCGGCGTCTCCGCCCTGGACTTCCTCTTCCCCCTGATCATCGGCCCCGGCGTCTTCCTCACCGCCGGCTTCCTGCTGCTGGCCGTGGTGCCCGACGAGCGGAGCCGGCCCGCGCAGGCGGACGGGGACGCCCGGCCGTCCCCGCAGCCGGCGCGCACCGACGCGTGGTCCTGAGACCGGCGCCCGGCCGGCACATCACCCGCCCTTGAGGCGGTACTCCCGCTCGCAGGGGTGTGCAGAGGCGTGCACGGCCGGTGCCCTGCTGCCGCTCCGCGTTCCGGGGCAGTGCGGAGCATGCGGGTGTCCGCCCGCGGACTTGCCGGAGCGGCCCTCTCCTTCCGGAGAGGGTAGGGACGCAGCGGCCGGATCCGCGGGGCGGGTGGCGATCCATCGTGATGCACCCGTTCTCGTGCGTAACGGGAGTCGGCGGTAGAACTGTTGCCATGTGCGAACTCCCCCTCGCGTGGACCCGTGAGGACGCCGCTCGCGGGATGGCGGTCGGGGCGCTCGTGCCGGAGCGCAGCGGATACCGGCTGGAGGCGAGCGAGACCGTCGGCGCGGGCTCCGGCGGTACCGCTTATGCCTGCAGGGTGACCGTGCAGGCCGACCTGGCATGGGAGACCCGTTCGGTGCGGCTGGAGGCCATGTCGGCGTCCGGGGTGCGCACGCTGGCGCTGTCGGTCCGCGGCGGCTGCTGGACGGTGGACGGGGTGCGCCGCCCCGACCTCGACGGCTGCGTCGACGTCGACGTCGCCTCCACACCCATCACGGCGACCCTGCCGATCCGGCGGCTGGGCCTGCGCCTGGGCGAGTTCCGCGACATCGCCGCCGCCCGCATCGCCGTCCCCGCCCTGACCGTCGAACGCCGCCGCCAGCGCTACACGCGCCTCGAACCCGCCGGCGGACGCGCCCGCTACGAGCAGCTCGACCCGGCGGACGGCCCTGCCGTCCTCACCGCCGACCACGAGGGCCTGGTGGTCCACTACGAGGGCCTCTACGAGCGGGCCTGACCGCGGCCCGCTTCCACCGGGGAGCCGGCGCCCCCGGCCCCGCCGCCGCGCGGCTCCGCCGATCCCTCCGGGGGCCGCGAGGCGGCAGCCGGTCGTGCGGGCGCCGGGGGAGGGCGGGAGAATGGGGCGGCGGAGGCTCGGACTCGGGAAGGGATGACATGGCGGAGAAGGAGTACGCGGCAGAGGTGTCGGAGGACCGGCGGGCGGTCATCCGCGCGCTGCAAGTGGCGGGGGAGTTCCACCCCGACACCGAGATCGAGCGGCGGGTGGCGTTCCTCGCCGGGCGGCTGGAGACGTCGGGCGGGCGGGCCCTCATCCTCGGCATCAGCGGCGGTGTGGACTCCTCTGCCGCCGGGCGGCTGTGCCAGATGGCCGTCGAGAGACTGCGCGAGCGCGGCGGCGACGCGGAGTTCATCGCGATGCGGCTGCCCTACGGCGTGCAGAAGGACGAGGACGACGCCCAGCTCGCGCTGCGCTTCGTCCGGCCGGACACGGTACTGACCGTCGACGTCCAGCCGGCCACCGACGGCCTGGCTGCGGCGCTGGATGACGGGGGAGTGCCGTTCGCCAACCAGTCTTCGCGGGACTTCGTCATCGGCAACGCGAAGGCGCGCGAGCGGATGGCCGCGCAGTACGGGGTGGCGGGCGCGGTCGGCGGCCTCGTGGTCGGTACCGACCACGCCGCGGAGGCGGTGACCGGGTTCTTCACCAAGTTCGGCGACGGCGCGGCCGACGTCGTGCCGCTGACCGGGCTGACGAAGCGGCGGGTCCGCGCGATCGCGGAGCGCCTCGGCGCTCCGGACGCACTGGTGAACAAGACGCCGACGGCCGACCTGGAGTCGCTGAGCCCGCAGAAGTCCGACGAGGACGCCCTCGGCCTCACCTACGCCGAGATCGACGACTTCCTGGAGGGCCTGCCGGTCGATCCCCAGGTGGAGAAGGCCCTCCTCGACCGGTACCGGGCCACCGCCCACAAGCGGAGTCTCCCCATCGCCCCCTGAGCGGCACCCGGGTCCGGACTCGCTGAGCGGCGGCCCACCGGCCGCAGACCGTGCCGCCCCGGCCGGGGCGGCACGGTTCTCGGCGCACGTGCGCCCTCCCGCCGAGCTACTGCTCCGGCGCCACGACCAGCTTGCCCACGTGGGCGCGGGTCGCGAGTTCGGCCTGCGCGCGGTGGACGCCGGTGAGCGGAACGATCTCTGACACCACGGGCCGGACGCGGCCCGAGCGCGCGATGCCGGCCAGCATGCGGAAGACCGCGGGCGTGTGCATGCTGGAGCCGACGAGCGAGCGGTTGTGCAGGTACAGCCGGCGCACGTCCAGCACGATCCGGTGGCCGCCCAGGGCGCCGGCGACGACCCACCGGCCGCCTTCGCGGAGCACGTCGATCCCGGCGGCCACGTTGGTTCCGGCCACAACGTCGAGCCCCACCGCGACGCCCTCGGGCGCCGCCGCGGCGACCTGCTCCCACAGGTCGCCCTGCGCGCGGTCGAACACGTGGTCGGCTCCGGCATCGCGCACCGCGTCCAGCTTCCCGGCGCTGCTCACCGCGATCACCCGGGTGCCGCGGTCGGCACAGAGCTGCACCAGTGCCAGCCCCACGCCGCCGGAGGCGCCGGTCACCACCACCGTGTCGCCCGGCCGCACGCCGCCGTTCTCCATCATCCCGAGCGCGGTGCCGTAGGCGGTGGGGAAGCAGGCCAGCTCCGCGTCGCTCAGCGGCGAGCCCTCCATCAGGTGCACCCGCTCCGCGGAGACGGCGGCGTACTCCGCGTAGCCGCCGTCCCGCTCGCTGCCCAGCAGGCCGACGGGGTCGGCGCCGTCGCCGTGCCCCGAGTAGATCGCGGGGTCGACCAGGACCCGCTTGCCGACCAGCTCCGGGTCGGCGCCCGGCCCGGCGGCGGCCACGGTCCCGGCGAAGTCGGCGCCCTGGATCCGCGGGAAGGCGATCGGGCCGCGCCAGCCCGCCAGCGCGTCGGGGTCGCCGGCGAGGCCGTAGGCGCCCTCGCCCGTCCACAGGTCGGTGTTGTTCAGTGCCGTCGCGCCGATCCGCACCAGCACCTCGCCCTCCCCGGGTTCGGGCACCGGCACCCGGACCACTTCGAGGGCGTCCGGCCCGCCGTGCCGGACGATCCGGGCGGCGGTCATGGTCGCTGCGTTGGCCATCTTCTGCCCCTCTCTCTGCGCATATACCGCTCGTGTATACCGATCGGTATAGTCACTCGGTGCGGTCATGCTACGCGCCATGGCGGGTGGCACGGCGGAACGGCGGGGTGGCAAATCACACCGGACGGGCGGTCAGCCGAGGACGGGGGCCGCAGCCGGGCCGATGCGGGGAGGCGACGCGGCGGGACGGCGCTGTGCAGCGCGATCCCAGGGGTGCCGGCGGGCGTGCGCCCGGGCGCTGCTCAGCGGCGGCGCACAGGCGTCCGCACCGGACGGCCGCGCGCGAGTCGGGCGGGAATCCGGGCGGCGGCCGTGCAGCGCGGCGGTTCGGCGCCCGGGCGCACAGCGGGCTGCGGCGGCGCCCCTGCAGCGCCGGGGAGCGCCGAGGAAGGGAGATGCCGCTCGCGGCGGCCCCGGCTGCGGAGCCGCCGCGGGACCGCGGCGGTGGCGGGCCGGCTGCGGCCCACCGGATCAGTTGCCCTGGCCGGACCCGTCCTGGCCCTGCTCCTGCCCGGCTCCGCCGTCTTGGCCCCCGTCCTGCTGGCCGCCCTCGGCGCCGGACTGCTGGGCCGCCTGGACGGCGAGCTGCTCCAGCTGGTCGCGGTCGGTGTCGATGTTCTGCGCGACAGCCGTCACGTGCAGGTCGCCGGGGAGGGTGAGGGTGACGTGCTGGGTGCCGCCCTCCACCGTGGTGGAGTAGGCCAGTTCGCCGTCGAGCGCGTCGGACTCGCTGGACTGGTAGGTGTCGTCGTAGGTGTCCACGTCGACCTCCCAGTTGGCCTCCTCTTCGGGGGCCTGCACCAGCTGGACCGCGCCGGCGGGGTCGGCGTTGCGGGTGAACACCAGCGACAGCGCCGGGGCGCCGCCACCCTCCGCGGAGCCCGCCCACGTGCAGGCGAGGCGCTCGGCGTCCGGGCCGCCGTCCTCCGGGGCCGAGGCGTCCTCGTTCAGCGCGGCGCCGGCCGGAACCAGTCCGCTGGCCAAGCCCTCGGCGCCGATCTCGGTGCACGACGCGGGCAGCGCGGCAGACTCCCCCTCCTCGGCGTCCGGACTGGCCGACGGCAGCACCTCGGAGAGGTCGGGGAGCTCCATGTCGCCGAGGTCGTCCCCGAACGGCATGTCGGGCATCTCGCTGCACCCCGCGGTGAGCACCCCGGCCGCGGCGAGCACGCCGGCGAAGCGCACCGTGCGGAGGGAGAGGGCGGAGGGTGTGAAGCGCATGGGGGATTCTCCGGCTGGTAGGAGGGGCGCCCGAGGGGGCCGGCGGTGCGGGCCGGGCGCGCGGCACCACCGCACGGTAGCAAGAAGCCGGATCCGGCCACGCCCGGGGCGCTGCGCGACCGGGCCCCAGAGGACTGGCCTCCGGGGCCCGGTCGGCGCCGCTCCGCGCTTGGCCGGTGTGAACGGAACGCCGCCGAAGCAGCGAACACCGGCACTCGCAGCGGAACGCCTCTCGGACCGCTTCCGGACCTCGGCAGAGGGTACGCGGTCGGATATCCGCCGCGGACGGGCACCCCAGGCCGCACCGCGGCCGCCGCGGCCGCAGCAGGGGCGTTCCCGCGCGGTGATCTCCCCCCGCACCCGCCGCCGAACGAGCAGGTGAGGACTTCCACGGCCGCGCGGAGGCCGGTGCACCCGCTGCCGCGCGCCGTTGTCGGGCACAGCATCGACCGCCCGCAGGGCGATGTCAATATTCCGCGATCCTGAAACGCCTTTCCGGCCGATTCCGGCAACCCTGGGACCGCGCGTCCGGCCGTCCGCTTCCTGGAAGTCCAGGCGCGGTTCCCGCGGTACCTGCGGTGCCTGCAGTCCTTGCGGCACCGCGGGCCGGGTGCGCCGTCAGATCCGATCGACCCCGGTGAGGTCGATGTCCACCGCGAAGGGCGCGGCGACGGCGAGCCGCTCGTGGTGGATTCCCGTCAGGAAATACGCACCGGTGACCGGGTCGAGTTCATAGGTATGCATGTCCGGGCCGGCATCGATGCGCCAGAAGTGCGCGATGCGGGCTTCGGCGTACCGGAGCGGCTTGCGCCTGCGGTCGCGCTCTTCGGACTCCCTGGAGACGACTTCGACGGCGAGGCGCACGTCCGCGGGGAGACCGGCCGTCTCGGACCAGGCGGGGCCTGCTTCGGCTGCCGCGTATACGACGGGCACGTCGGGCTCAGGGCGCTGCCGCGGCCGAGGGCCGCCGTCATCTCCCGGCGTACGCGCAGGTCTGCGGGGAGCGCGGCGGAGGCCCGCGACGAGGATGTCGAGGGTCAGCGTGTGGACGCGCTTCCGCGGGCCCACGAGGGCAAGGCTTCCATCGAAGAGCTCGGTGCGCGGGGGAAGATCGGGAATGCGGTCGAGGTCCTCTGCGGTGTAGCCGTCCACAGGCGGCATCGGCCGCGAGCACAGACCGGGGTCGGCCCCGCCGGGGCGAGCATGCATGTCGTCTCTGAGGCCCCTCGGTGCCAGGTGGGAGGCCGGGCCGCGCACCTCGCGGCCATCCCCCACTGGGAACGCCGCGCATCAACAGCAGCCAACCTGCCACCGATGCTGACAGCTGAAGAAGAGGATGGCAGGGAGGTATACAGCCCGCAGAGGTGCCACTGGTCGCCGCCGGTCGCGGCCGCTGCACCTGGGCGGCCTGCGCAGCATCACCGCAGCCGGTCGGCCTCCCACGCCTGGGCGGCGAGGAGGAGGGCGCCGGCGGGGCCGGCCATGGCGCCGAGGGCGGCGGGGACGACGAAGCCGGGGGCGCCGTGCTCGGTGAGGCCCGGGTAGTCGGCGAGGGAGGCGGCCAGGCGGTCCCGCAGCGCCGGGAACAGGCCCGGCAGGCCGGACACGCCGCCGCCCACCACGACGCGTTCGGGCGCCAGGACGTGCACCAGGGTGCCGATGCCCGCGGCCAGGTAGAAGGCGAGCAGCGCCACCGCGCGCTCGCGGTCCGCGGGCGGCAGCGCCTCCGCCGGCGCGCCGAACCGCTCGGCCAGCGCAGGGCCGCTCGCCATGCCCTCCAGGCAGTCGCCGTGGAACGGGCAGCGGCCCGGGTAGTCGTCGCCCGCGGCGCGGACGACGCTCACGTGGCCCATCTCCGGATGGCCCAGCCCGCCGGCGAGCCGGCCGCCCACGACGGCGCCGCCGCCGATACCGGAACCGACGGTCAGGTAGGCGAAGTCAGCCAGGCCGCGAGCCGCACCCCAGGCGCCCTCGCCGAGCGCAGCGCCGTTGACGTCGGTGTCGACGCCGACCGGTACGCCGAGTCCGGTGCCGAGCCGGCCCGCGATGTCCACCCCGTCCCAGCCCGGTTTCGGCGTCGTGCGCATCCGGCCGCGGCCGGGGTGGCCGCGGCGCAGCTCGAGCGGGCCGAACGCGGCGATGCCGAGCGCGGAGACCCGGCCGCCGTCCCCGGTGTGCTCGGCGAAGAACGCGGCGACGCGCTCCAGTGTCTCGGCCGGCTCTCCGGTGGGCACGACCGCGCGCGCGTGCACGGTCTCCGGGTCCTCGGCCACCAGGCAGGAGAAGGTCGACCCGCCCGCCTCCACCGCGCCGAACACTCTCGGCAGGGTGCCGTGTTCCGGTCGCATCCCGCACCTTTCGCATGTGCGCCCGCTTGCGCGCGGCCGGCCAGCTGACTCGGGGATCGGAGGCGTACCCCGCCCCCCGCCCAGCATGTCCACCGCGCGGACCCGGGGCCGGCGGGACACGCGGCGCAGCGGAAACATGGTCCGGGAGCGGCCCGTGCAGCGCAGCCGCCAGGGCCGAAGGGCCGCTCGACGGCGCGGCCGGGCCTGCCGGCGCAGAACAGCTCCGCCCCCGGCCGCGGACTGCGGGCGGGGGCGGAGCGGCGGTTCGGCGCGAGCGGCTACTCGACCGGGATCTCCTCCAGGTCGCCGAACGGGCCGGCGCGCAGGGTGAGTTCGTCGACGCCGTGGCTCGGGGCCGGGAAGACGACGACGGCCTCGTAGGTCTTGCCCGGCTGCAGGTGGTGGATCTCCTCGGCGAAGCCCGCCGTCTTGCCGTCGCCGAAGTTCATCTGCGCGACGTAGCGCACCAGCCCCTTCTCCGGCTCCAGCAGCTGGAATCCGCCGAGGGTGCCCTGTGAGAACCGCTCCGGACCGCCCGCCGGGCCGGCCGCGAGGCCGCCCATGTCCGGGCTGACCGGGGCGTCGGTCGTGTTGGTGACGCCGACCGTGCCGATCACGTAGGCGCCGTCCCGGCGCAGCGGGTAGACGTCCAGCTCGACGCCGTCCTTCTCGGTGCTCGCCGCCACCGAGCCGGCGTCGTCGGTGAACGGCGCCGGCCAGCTCACGTTGCGGTCGGCCACGCCGAGGCCGTCCTCGTCGGCCTCCTCGGCCTCTTCCACCTCGTTGGTGCGGGTGACCTGGTAGGAGAACTCGACCCGCCGGTTGCGGGCGCGCGCCTCCTCATCGTCGGAACCGCCCTCGCGCGCCACCGGCTCGGTGCTGCCCCGGCCTTCGACCGCGTAGGTGTAGTCGCCGCCGATCTCCTCGGAGAGCAGGTCGCGGACGGTCTCCGCGCGCTTCTCCGACAGGGTCTGGTTGTAGGAGTCGCTGCCCTTGCCGTCGGTGTGGCCGATGACGGTGATCTCCGGGTCGTCCGGATCGACGTTGGCCGCCAGCGACGTCGCGGCGCGGCGCACCACGTCCTCCGCCTCACCGGTGAGCTCGTACTCGTCGAACTCGAACATCACGTCGGAGTGCAGCGAGATCGTCTCGGTGTTGCCGTCGCGCGTGGTGGAGGCGATCTCGGAGTCCACGAAGCTTTCCACCTCGCCCTCGTCGGCGACCGCTTCGTCGTCGGGGCGCCGGTTCTCGAAGGTGAGGTTCTCCCCGGACGGCGGCGCGTCGGCGACGGTCAGGTGGTCCGGGCCGTTCGGCGCCTCGGGGTCGGGCTGCTCCTCCTCGACGTCCTGCACCGGGATGCCGGTCATGGCTCCCAGCCCGCTGCCGATGAAGGTCACCTGCTCGACTTCGTCCGGGATCGCCGGGAAGTAGCGGCGGTACTCGTTCACGGTGCCGTCGTGCACCGGGTAGAGGCCGTCGCCGTTGGGGCTGACCGAGCCGTACTTGAGGCCGCTGCCGTCCAGGTACTCGCGCCACACCTTGCCCGAGACCGGGTCGACCAGCGTGTGCGCCATGCTCAGGTTGCGGTTGGCACCCGAGAAGCCGTCCGGGTACTCCACCTCGTAGTACATGACGGTGTAGTCGTCCGTGCGCTCAAGGCCGGTCACGGAGAGCCGCATCGTCTCGTCGGCGCCGGTGTCCTGGAAGATGACCCCCTCCTTGGTGTAGGGGAACTCCTCCGTCACCTCCGGCGGGCCGTCGCCGAACCAGCCGGTGCTGCATCCGCTGAGCACCAGGCTGCCGGAGAGCAGGAGGGCCGTGGCGGCCAGGGCCTTCTTCCGCGCCATGCGAGGGGGACTCCGATCCGTTGGGGGATGGGGGATGTGCCGGTGCCCATCCTGGGCCATGTGCGCGCCCGGCGGGCCGGGCGGGTCGCACCTGCACGGAGCGGCGAGTGGGGCCGTGCCGCTTCCCCGGGGCCGCAGGGGCCCGGTGGCGGGACCGTACCAGCAGCCGCGCGGCGCCGCACCGCCTGTACCGTCCGATCAGTTCCGCTGCAGAGCCGCCCGCAGAAGGGCGACAGTGGAGGGGCGCGCAGAAGGGGGCGGCGGGCGCGGTGCCGCGCGGACGGCGCGCAGGAGCGGGAGCGCAGTGGTGCTGCCGTTCCGTGTGCAGACCGCTCCCCTTTGCAACCGCCGCCGGGCGTTCCACAATGGCGGGGGTCAACGAGAGGCGGAGCAATGGCCGGGGGCAGAGCCAGATGACCGAGACCGGTGCGGAACCGGGCGGCTCCGACGCGGTCCTCGGCGCCGACCTGCGGCGGCCGGGCGACGCGGGTGCCGCGCTGGACGAGCTGTACCGGCGGCACTTCGCGGGCGTGCTGGCCTACGCGCGCACCTGCTGCCGGGACCCCTACACCGCGGAGGACCTCGCCTCGGAGGCGTTCACCCGCACCGTGGAAGCCGTCCGCGCCGGCGGCGGTCCGGGCGCTGCATGGCGGCCCTACCTGCTGACCGTCGTGCGGCGGACCGCGGCGGAATGGGCGCGCACGGCCCGCCGCACCGAGCTGGCCCCCGACTTCGAGCGGTGGCTCGGCTCCAGCGGCGGCCCCGGGCCGGGCCCCATGGAGAGCGGAGAGGAGCGCGTCCTGCGCGAGGAGGACGACGGCATGGTGCGCCGCGCCTTCCTCTCCCTCCCGCAGCGATGGCAGCTCGTGCTCTGGCACGCCGAGGTCGAAGGCGAGTCGGCGGCGCGCATCGCGCCGATGCTCGGGATCGGAGCGAGCGGGGTCGGCTCGCTGGCCGCTCGCGCCCGGGAAGGGCTGCGCGCCGCCTACCTCACCGAGCACCTTTCGGCCGCGCGCCCCCAGTGCGCCCGCTACGCCGTGCTGATCGGGGCCGATGTGCGGCAGCCGCGCCGGGAACGGCGGCTGCTCGCTCGCCACCTCGCCACCTGCGCCGAGTGCCGGCGCGCCCGCGCCGACCTCTCCGGGATCGACCGCCGCATGCGCGCCGTGCTGCCGGCTGCCCTTCTGCTGTGGGCGGGCCCGTTCACCGGAGCCGCAGGGCTCCACCTGGTCGTGGGCGCGGCCGGCGGAGCGGGCGCCGGAGCCGCAGCGGGCGGCGCGCTCGCCGTGGGCAGTGCTTCCGGGCCGCTCGCTGCGGGGGCCGCCGCCGTGGGGACCGCCGCGGTGGTGGGCGGCGCCGCAGTCCTCGGCGCCGTGCCCGCGCCCGGACCGGGGCCGGGCGCGCCCGAAGCGTCGGCTCCGCAGGGGTTCGCGGGCCCGTCGGCGGTTCCGGGCGAGGCGTCGGCCCCGCCGGACGGCGCGGTCCAGGAGTACTCCGACGACGGTGCCGAGGAGGCCGGGCTGCGCGAGCTCGGCGAGGACATCGGCCCGGTGCGCGGCACGACGCGGCTGACCGAACCGGGGACGGGTGCCTGCGTGCTGCCCGAGGGGGCCGGCGCCGTACTCGCGGCCTGCGACGGGGCCGACGACGAGTTCTGGGAGACCTTCACCGCGCCCGGCGGATCGGTCACCTGGCTCCGCAACGCGGCCACCGGAGGCTGCCTCGACTACGGCGCACCGGATGGCGGCGCGCCCGAGGACGGCAGCGCGGACGGGGCCGCGGAGGACGCGGCCGGCCCGGCTCCAGCGCCGGGCGCCTCGCCCGGGCCGGAGTCGTCCGCTGCTGCGGCGGTTGCCCACGGCCCGTGCCGGTCGGACCGGCACGGGCAGATGTTCCGCTTCCTGGTCCACCCGGACGGCGGCTACTCGGTGCTGGCCGGTGAAGACGCACAGGGCGGCATCTCCCTCCTCGTCACCGCTGCTTCCGCGCCACTCGCCGGCCCGGGCCCGGCGCCGCCTTCCGGCTCCCCCGCCGCAGGCGTCCCGGCAGAACCGTCGGAGGGGGCGCCCCTGGTGACGGTCGCCTCCCGGGTCGACGGTGCCGCGCCCCGCTTCCTCCTCTCCGACCCGCCAGCCGACCCGTCCCCGTCCCGCACGCCGTAACAGGCCATTGGTTACAAATCCATCACACCGCGGGACGCCGCGCCCTCCCGCTCCTCTTACGGGTGACCGCTCCGGCGGCGGTACACCCCGCTCGACCGCCGCCGGCGCGGTTCGCATTCCTCCCCAGCCTGTGGATAAGCCCTACGGCGCCGGGGCGGGGAGGAGAGCCGCGGCGGGAACGGCGGCTCCGGCCGCAGCCGGTCAGTCGCGGGTGAGGGCTCGCGCCACCACGGCAGGGGCGGCTTCGCCGGCGGCCTCGTCAGCTCTGGGTCGGCGCTTGGGGTCGGGGTGCGGGCATCGCTGCTGTGTTCGCGGAGATGGGCCCACGCCATGAAGGCGAGGACGGCTCAGCCGGCCGTCTTCCGCTCTGTCCCGCCGCATCAGGAATCGCGTACGACCAGGGTTTCTGCTGGTCGCGGGGATGGGGCGGGAGAGGCCGCAGGCTCCCGCATGCCTGCGGCCGGCTTTCCGGTGTTCAGTGCGTCGGACAGGCGCAAAAGCAGCACCGACGGCGAGGGTTGCAGGGGTCTCGGCGAGGCGGCCGGGGGCGGGCTGGTCGCGGAGCGAGGGTGGGGGGACAAATGCTATGAAAACGGACGCCGCAACGAGGGTCCTGTAAACCCGGACCTAGCAGGAGACGCCCTCCCCCTACGGGCCCTGCACGCAGGGCCCGGTTTCACTCCACGCTGACCTGTGCAAACCCGGGGTCACGCAGCGTTGCCGTGTCTGATTCTCACTCATGCTCCTTTTTCGCGGTCTGGTCGTCGAAAAGGTGCGAGTCGTGGCGTCAGATTGGCCGCTTTGGGCGATTTGGGGCAGCAGTGATCTCGCCACCCGCGGAAAATGAATGCGATGCGCTTTTGCGTGTGGGCCCCAAGCTGGACACCCGCGCCCCGTCGATGACCGTTGCCCGGTTTGGCCCGATATTTCGCCACGCAGAGTGAAACTGGCCCGGCGCATGGGCCGCGGAACGGTCACACCTCCCGGGTTTTCCGCGCAGCAGCCCTCGAAAAGGCGATAGTCGTGGCGCCGATGGGGTGTTACCAAGGGTTCGCGAACCGCCTGCCCGCACCCGGTCGGCCAGCCGTCACCCCTGTAACCCCTGCAGCCCCGCTATTCACATCAGTCACACGAGGCACGCCCGCCCCGCTGCCAGCCCGCGCCCGGCTGCCGCCCCAATGGCCCGGCTGCCCTCCCTGTCGGTGCCGCCTTTGGCTTGTCCGACGCACTGACCAGCCTGTCACCCGGCTGCCCGCGTGCGGGAGCCCGTGGTCCTTCCCGCCTCACAGTTCACACCCGTCCCGCGGGCAACCGCTGCCCGGTCGCCGACCCGAGACCCTGGCCACCGCTGCCGTCGCTGCTGCATTTTCGCTGGTCCGACGCACTGAACACCGGAATGCTGGCCGCCGAGAAGCGGGAGCCTGCGGTCGCAGCCGCCCTGCCCTGCGACCGGCCGCCCGGCCGACCAGCCCGGGGCCCGGGCCGCCTCGCTGTCGCTTTTGCCGTTGCGACGCACTGGCCATCCGGCACTCGGGAGCCCGCGGCCTTCTCCGCCCCTTCAACCGCGCCCGCCCCGCGAACAGCGGAAGCTCTGGCCATGCGCCGATCCAGACGCGATGGGAGAGCGCGGAACGCCTGCCGGCGAAACCGTCCGTGCAGTAATGCCAGAGCAAGAGACTGCCGGCGAAGCCGCCCTTTCAGGCGTGGGATCCGCCGTCCAGGCGGAGGTCGACGGCGCGGAGGAAGCGGGCGTCAGAGGAGGCGGCGAAAGCGATGGCGGCGGCGGTTTCGGTGGGGGAGCCGAAGCCGACCGGGGGTGTGATGCGGTCGTAGTAGGAGGCGTCGGTGCCGTCGGGGAAGGAGACGGACCGGGTGAGCGGGGTGTCGACGCCGCCGGGGGAGACGGAGACCGCGCGGATGCCGCGCGGCCAGACTTCGGCGGCGAGGCTGAGGGTGAAGGCCAGCACCGCGCCCTTGGAGGCGGCGTAGGCGGTCATGGCCGGGTGGGCGTGGGTGGCCGCGGTGGAGGCGGTGTTCACGATCACGCCGCCCGACGCCTCCAGGTGCGGCAGCGATTCGCGGCAGAACAGCATGGTGCCCAGCGCGTTCACCCCGAGCTGCCGGTTCCAGTCGTCGGCTGTCAGCTGCTCCAGCGGCACGATCCGGTGCATCCCGGCGACGTTCACCAGCACGTCGAGGCCGCCGAGCACATCCGCGGCCGACGCCACCGCCGTCCGGACCGACGGCTCGTGGGACACGTCGGTCCGGTGCACGGCCGGCACGCTGCCGCCCGCGGGCCCCGCATTCGCGATGAGGTCCCGCGTCTGCGCCAGCCCGTCGGCATCGATGTCGACCAGGAACAGCCGCGCCCCCTCGGCCGCCAGCCGCTGCGCCACCGCCCTGCCGATCCCGGAGGCCGCGCCGGTGACCAGCGCCGCCTTCCGGTCGAACCGGCATCCGTACCCGCTGTCCATGCGCCGCACTCCACTCCGCATCCGCCGCCCGGCCCGGTCAGCTGCAGCCGGCCCCGTTCTAACACCGCGCGGGGCCGGAGCAGCCGCGTGTCCCGCCCAGTGGGACAGGGCCGGCCGGCGGCGCACCGTCAGTGCGGGACGCGCACCACATAGACCACGTCCGGCGCGCCGGCGCGGGCCGGCACCTCGAGGACGGTGACCGCGCCGAACCGGCGCTCCAGCAGGTCCTCGAACGCGGGTACCCGGGACGCGCTCCAGAACGCCGCAGCGCCGCCCGGGGCGGCCGCCGCGACCAGGCCGAGCCCCTCGGCGGTGTACAGCCGCGCGTTCTCCTCCCGCACCGTCCAGTCCGGCCCGTTGTCGGTGTCGAGGCAGAGCACGTCGTAGGCCGTGCCGCCGGCGGCGCAGTCGGCGAGCCACACCGCCAGGTCGGCCTCTGCCAGCGTGCACCGCGGATCCTCCGGCAGGTGGCCGGCGACCGGGCCGAGCGGTCCCCGGTGCCACGCGATCACCTGCGGCTCCAGTTCGACCACCGCCACGTGCCCGGTCCGCGGGTCGTCCAGCGCGGTGCGCGCCGAGAACCCCACGCCGAGCCCGCCGATCAGCACGCGCGCGCCGCTGGCGCCGGGTCCGAGCGCATCGAGCGCCGCCGTCACCATGGCCCGCTCCGAGGCGCCGTCCCGGGTGTCCATCAGGGCCACGCCGTTGGAGTAGATCTCATGGTGCCCGCCCGCGCGGCGCAGCACCAGATCGCCGCCGGCCACGCCGGTCACCCGGGCCAGGGTGACCGGTTCCTCCGCCTCCGGCGCGACGCCGCGCATCCGCTGATCCATGGGCCCCATTGTGCCGACGCCCGGAGCGGAGGCGCTCCCGGATCACACCGACGCCGGCTCGGCGGGTGCGCGCCGGAACCGGTGGACCAGGGCGACCGGCGCCGCACACACCCAGCCGAGCGCGGCCGCCCACAGCGCTCCGGACACCAGCCCGAGGACGACGTGCGCAAGGAACGTCCAGGGGCCCGCCCCGAGAGCCAGTGCCCCGGCGCCGGCGCGCAGGGCATT
The DNA here is from genome assembly GCF_054779695.1 of Nocardiopsis coralliicola. Taxonomy (NCBI): domain Bacteria; kingdom Bacillati; phylum Actinomycetota; class Actinomycetes; order Streptosporangiales; family Nocardiopsidaceae; genus Nocardiopsis; species Nocardiopsis coralliicola. The sequence continues at coordinate 32,373 of NZ_BAAGXT010000006.1, forward strand.
GGCGGCGGCGAGGCCGAGCACCGCGCCGCCCCAGGCGGAGAGGAACACCCGGCCAGCCCCGGCGGCAGGCCGCCGCAGCAGGGCCCGGTGGACCCGCCATGCGGCGATCAGGGCCAGCACCGCCACGGCGAGGAGCTCCACCGCGAGGTCCCAGCCGGGCTGGCCGGGGAAGGGGGCGAACCGCAGCCGCGGGAAGGCGAACGGGGCGCCGAGGGCGGAGGGCAGCAGCAGCCACGCGGCGCGTGCACCGAGCCAGGTCAGGAAGGGGGTGCTGGCGAAGAGGAGGCAGGGGAGGAGGGCGGACAGGCCGGCGGCGAGGGGCAGGGGATTGCGAATTTCCTTCACGTTCTGCATGTTAGTGATCCAGGTCTCGCGGTCCACCCCCAAGTCCGGTCAGGAGCCCGATGCCCCCCGGAAAGCGCAGTCGCACGCCCGCTGTTCCTGCTGTTCCCGCCGTCCTGGCCGTACTCGCCCTGCTCGCCGGGACCGGCGTCGCGGCCCTCACCCGGCACGACACCGCCGGGCCGGTCCGCTACCTCACCGACGACCAGGGGCGCGCCCTCTTCCTGCACGGCTTCAACACCTCCGGCTCGGCAAAGGACGACCCCGACCACCTGCCGTGGATCACCGAGGAGGACGTCCAGGCCGAGTACGACGCCATGGGCACCAACTTCGTCCGCCTGGTCATCCAGTGGCAGGCGCTGGAGCCGGACGAAGGCGGCTACGACGAGGAGTACCTCGACGCCGTCGCCGAACGTGTGGACTGGTACGCCGAGCGCGGCTACCACGTCCTGCTGGACATGCACCAGGACCTCTACGGCCGCTTCACCGCCACCGAGCAGCACTCCGGCAACGGGGCGCCCGCATGGGCCACCCGCACCGACGGCCTGCCCGTCGAGCAGCAGGAGCAGTGGGAGCTCGTCTACCTCGAGCCGGGCGTGGTGCGCGCCTTCGACCGCTTCTGGGGCACCGCCGGCGGGGACACCGGCCTGATGGACGCCTACGCGGACGCCTGGCAGCACGTCGCCGAGCGGTTCGCCGGCGAAACCGCGGTCATCGGCTACGACCTGATGAACGAGCCGTTCGGCGGCAGCCTCCAGGGCGCCGACTTCGAGACAGGCCCGCTCGCCGAGCTCTACCGGCGCAGCATCGAGCGCATCCGCGAGGCCGACCCGGACACCTGGCTGTTCGTCGAGGGACAGGCCGTGGGCGTCAACTGGGGGCTGCCCTCGGCGCTGCCGCACCTGGACGACCCGCGCGCCGGCGCCCCGCGCATCGTCTACGCCCCGCACATGTACGCCCTCCCGATGGATCTGGGCCGGCCCTACGAGGGCCAGGCCAAGAGCGGGATCGACACCAGCATCGATGTGTGGTCGGAGCAGGTCCGGGTGGTGGGCGAGCGGCTGGCGGCACCGATCGTGCTCGGCGAGTTCGGGCTGGACATGTCCGGCCCGGGTGCGGCGCAGTTCGCGGCGCGGATGCTGGACGAGACCGACGCCATGGCCGCGGGACGCGCCTACTGGAGCAACGATCTGGACGGCTGGGGCCCGTGGGACGAAGGCGAGGACGGCGCGCTCACCCCCGGACCGCTCGCCGGCGTGATGGACCGGGGCTATCCGCGCGCGGTCGCCGGCGACCCGGGGGACTGGAGCTACGACACCGGCGCCGGGACGCTGTCCGTCGACTACACGGCGGATGAGGACGTGTCCGGCGCCACCGAGCTCTACCTGCCCGGCGGCGTCTTCGGCGACGGCCGCTCGCTGTCGGTGGAGATCGGCGGGGTGAGCGCGGCAGAGGGCGAGCAGTGGGAAGCGGAGTGGGACGCGGACCTGCGCATCCTGCACGTCGCCGTCCCCGGGGCCGGCGACGGTGAACAGGTCTCCCTCACCGCCGCCTCCGGCTGAACGTGTAGCGCCCGGCCGCCTCTCGGGAGACGGCCGGGCGCGGGGCGGGCCGCGCGCTCAGCGCGGCGGAGGCTGCGGTCAGAGCCGGCAGGCGTAGATGTCGGTGACCAGGATCGCGCGGGCGCCCATCTGCCACAGGTCGTCCATGATCTGCTGGGCCTTGCGGCGCGGCACCATGGCGCGCACGGCCACCCAGCCCTCCCGGTGCAGCGGGGACACCGTCGGCCCCTCCATTCCGGGGGTGATGGCGACCGCGTCCTCGAGCTGCTCGGCGTGGACGTCGTAGTCCATCATCACGTAGTCGCGGGCGACCAGGACGCCGCGCAGCCGCCGCAGCAGCCGGTCGACGCTGTCGTCCTCGCCGTGGCCCTGCGGCCGGATGACGACCGCCTCGGAGGTGAGGATCGGGTCGCCGAACAGCTCCAGGCCGGCGTTGCGCAGCGTGGTGCCGGTGGAGACGACGTCGGCGACCGCGTCGGCCACCCCCAGCTGGATCGAGCTCTCCACGGCGCCGTCCAGGTGGATGACGCGCGCATCGATGCCGCGCTCGGCGAGGTACCGCTCCAGCAGGCCCTCGAACGAGGTGGCGATGCGCTTGCCCTGCAGGTCCGCCACTGTCATGGACGCGCCGCCGCGCGCGGCGAACCGGAAGGTCGACCCGCCGAAGCCGAGCGGCAGGACCTCGGCCACGGGTGCGCCGGAGTCCATCAGCATGTCGCGGCCGGTGATGCCGGCCTGCAGGATGCCCTCGCCCACGTAGATGGCGATGTCCTTGGGGCGGAGGAAGAAGAACTCCGTCTCGTTGTCCGGGTCGACCAGGACGAGGTCGCGCGAGTCCTTGCGCTGGCGGTACCCGGCCTCGGCGAGCATCTCGGCGGCGGGGCCGGCGAGCTGTCCCTTGTTGGGCACGGCGATACGGAGCTGGTCAGGCATAGTGATCCTCTTCGGGTGCTGGTGCAGGTGTCGTCCGGGCTGTGCCGTCTGCATGCGGCGGGGCTGGGCCGGTGCCGGCCGGGCGCGCGGTGCGCGCCGGACCACCGGGACCGGCCTACAGATGCCGGTAGACGTCCTCCAGCCGCAGGCCGCGGGCCAGCATGAGCACCTGGAGGTGGTAGAGCAGCTGCGAGATCTCCTCGGCGGCGGCCTCGTCGGACTCGTACTCCGCGGCCATCCACACTTCGGCGGCCTCTTCGACGACCTTCTTGCCGATCGCATGCACGCCGGCGTCCAAGGCCGCGACCGTCCCCGACCCCTCGGGCCGGGTGCGGGCCTTCTCGGACAGCTCGCCGAACAGCTCTTCGAAGGTCTTCATCATCACTTTCCTCAGGGGACTCCCCTACCAGGGTAGGCGCAGCACGGGGCCGCTTACGCCGGTGCGGCGGTGCAGTCCGGCGGGCTCGGCGCGCCGGTAGGGTGACCGCCATGCCGCCTTCCCGCACACGGCGCGCCGCTCCGGCCGCTCCGGCTGCGCCGCGCCTGGCCGCATCGCTGACCAGCGCAGTCATCCCGCGCCACGACATCGGCGACGACGCCGTGCTCGCCTCGCTCTCCTTCGGCGGGTTCGACCTGCCCGACCGCGGCGCGGACGGGGCGGAACTCGCCGGCTGCCGCTTCTCCGGTACCCGGCTGCCCGGCCTCGCGCTGCGCAACGCCAGCCTCACCGACGTGGAGTTCGACGGTGCCGACCTCGCCGGAGCCCTGTTCGGCGCGAGCGCCCTCGGCCCTGCGCTGTTCGCCCGCACCCGGCTGACCGGTGCGGCGTGGGGCGGCAGCAGCGTGCGCGACACCGTGTTCGACGAGTGCCGCGCCTACGGCGCCGCGTTCCGCGGTACCCGGTTCACCCGGACGGTGTTCCGCTCGTGCGATCTGGGGTCGGCCGACTTCTCCGGCGCCGACCTGCGCGGTGTGCTCTTCGACCGGTGCTCGCTGCTCTCCGCGCAGTTCAGCAACGCGAAGGCGGCCGGCGCCCGGTTCGCCGACTGCGAGCTGTCCGGAATCGGCGGCGTCGCCTCGCTGCGCGGCGCGCAGCTGCGGGCGTCCGACCCCGCCGGCCTGATGGCGGTGTTCGCGGGCGCGCTCTCCATCACGCTGGAGGACTGACGCGCTCCTCCGGGCCCAGCTGCGGCCCGCCCGCCGCACTGCCCCGCCCGGCCGCCGCGCCGGAGTCCCCAGCTGCGCGGGTGCGGTTTCCGGAGCCCCGCGAGCAGCCGGAGCGCTGCGCGGGGGCATTCTGAGTGCGGACACCGCTGGCCCGCCGACCGTCTGCGCGGGCCCGGCGAGGCAGCAGGAGGGGCCGCCCCGGGCGGCGGAAGGGAGGACGGAGGCCATGGACGACGCAGACCGGCAGCGCTCCGGCGGGCCGGGGCCGCGCTCAGCTGCGCCGCTGCGGAGCGCTCCGCAGCGGACGCGCGTGCACGGCGCCGGCGGGGCCCCGGTGCTGGACTACGTGGACCGCTCGCGGGACGGCGTGCTGATCGCCGGCGACGCCCGCGCGCTGATCGCGCCGGAGGAGGCGGCCGCCGCTGCCGCGGAGCAGCTGGCCGGCTGGGCCCTGGTCGCGCAGGACCCGTTCGCGGCCGCGCTCGCGGAGCGCGGCGGTCTGATCCAGCGCCGCGCCCACGAGATGCGCCGCGACCTGTCCGAACCGCTGCCGGAGGGCTGGCCGGCGGGGGTGCCCGGAGGCGGCCTGGAACTGCGCCCGTTCGGCGCGGTGGGCGTGCCCGAGGTGTTCGCCGCGGTGGCCGCGGCCTTTCCGCCCGAGCACCCGGACCGCGCCCCCGGTGCCGGCGCGACCGTCGAATACGCATCGTTCGCGCAGCTGGCGGCCGGTACCGCGCTCGGCCCGGTGCTGCCGCTCAGCGAGTTGGTCATCGACCCGGAGGCCCCGGACGGCGAGCGGGTCGCGGCCGGACTGGTGCTCACCGACCGGCCGGACGACGTGCCGTGGATCGCCGAGGTGTTCCGCCGCCCCGGGCGCCGCTACGCCGGCCTGGGCCGCCTGCTGCTGCGCCGCGCCCTGGCTGAGGCCGCCGCCGGCGGTATCGCCGAGGTCGGCCTCGCCGTCACGGACGGCAACCCCGCCCGGCACCTCTACACCCGCCTCGGATTCCGCTCCACCGGCACGTTCACCACGGTGGTCCTTCCGCCGACGCCCGGTTAGGGCGGCGGGCCGCCGCCCTGCCGCACGGCGGCCCGCACCGGACACGCCCGGTGGGGCGCCGTGCGGCGGGCGCCTACTGGGCGGCGCCGAGCCGCTGCTCAGCGGTGGCCCGGACCGCTCGGGTGTCGACCGGGCCGCCGGCGAGCGCCGTGACGGCACCGGGGTCGGCGCGGAGGACACCGAGCAGGATGTGGCCGCTGCTGATGCGCCGGTGCCGCATCCGGACCGCCTCGCGCAGTGCGAGTTCCAGCGACTTCTTGCTGGCCGGGTGGAACCGCGGGCGCTTCGCCGCGCCGGGCGCGCCCGCGGACGTACCGCCCGGAGCACCGATGCCGTGCTCGCGCAGCGCGGCGCAGCCGGGCCCGCTGCCGGCGTCGAGCATGGCCAGCAGCAGGTGCTCGGGGGCGATCGCGGGGTCGCCGATGCGCTGGGCCGCCGCCTGGGCGCCTCTGACCGTCTCCCGCGCGTCGCGGTCGAACCGTTCGAACATTGCCGATCACCCCGTCGGGTCGTCAATATTTGTTGACGACCACGCTACGTCGCGCCCGCCCGATGCGTCAACATTTATTGACGAATGCGGTGCGGGCGCCGAACGGCGCCCGCGGGGCGGCGCGCGCGGCGGGGCGGCCCGGCGGCCTCAGCCGAGCGGCTTGCGCAGGTGGTGGATCCACGCCGGAGGGATGTTGGCGAAGACCCGCTCGGTGTTCTCCCCGTACCGGTTCACCCACTCGTCGACGACCCAGGAGGTGCGCGCCTGGCGCAGGTAGTCCTCGCGCGGGGCGATGACGGCCTTGACCTGCTTGGTGTAGAGGTAGCCGAAGAAGGACAGCCGGCCGCCGGGGCGGAGCACGCTGAAGTAGTACTCCATGATCTCCCGCACCTCGCCGTCGGTGAAGTTGGCGAACGGCAGGCCGGAGATGATCAGGTCGTAGCGCCGGTCGGTCCCCATCTCGGTGACCAGGCGGTCGAAGACCTCGATCCGGTCGCGCACCGGCGCGAAGTCCGGCTCGGTCTCGACGGCGGCGCGCAGGTGCGCGGCGAGCTCCGGGTTGGCCTCGACCAGGTCGGCGGTGTCGCCCGGGCGCATGTGCGACGCGATCGCCCGCGACACCGGACCGGTGCCGGCACCCCCCTCCAGCACGGCCAGCGGGCCGGCCCCCGGCTCCCGCTCCGCCAGGTTCCGGGTCAGCGCTGCGGCGAGGGCGCCGCTGCTCGGCACGACGGAACCGGTCTCCCGGAAGGTCCGCACGGCCTGGCGCAGGAACAGCCCTGCGTCGCGGAGCCGGGTGTCGAGGGAATCGAGGGCGTTCGAGGGACTCTGTGTGGCAGCCATGCCTGCACCGTAGCCGCTGCCGTGTCGGCACGGGGTGAAGCCGCGCCACACGGAACTGCGGGTAGAGCGGCGGTTGCAGACGGTGTGCCCAGGCGTTCTGCCCGCGGGGGCGCCGGCCGCGCCGGGGCGGTGTGGGCCCGGTCGCAGTGCTCCGGCGCGGCCCGCGCACTGCGCCCGGCGGCGGCAGGCGGGCGCTCGGCCGGACGGGCCGGAAGCGGCAGGTGACCCGCTAGTAGCATGCGGACGCATGAGCGAAGAGACCCCGAGCGGGCAGCAGCCCCGCCGCACGGCACTGGTGACCGGAGCGTCCAGCGGGATCGGGGCGCAGTTCGCCCGGGCGCTGGCAGAGCGGGGCTTCACCCCCGTCCTCGTCGCGCGGCGCGAAGAGCGGCTCAAGGATCTCGCCGCCGAACTCGAGGCCGACTACGGGGTGCGGGCCGAGGAGCTCGCCGCCGATCTGGGGTCGGCCGAGGGCCTCGCCGCGGTCGCTGAGCGCGCCGCAGCCGATGGCACCGGGGGCGCCGCGCCCATCGACCTGCTCGTCAACAACGCCGGCCGGGGCGACAGCGGAGTCTTCGCCGAGCAGCCCGCAGACGAGGCCGAAGCGCTGCTCGACCTCAACGTGCGGGCGCTGCTGCGGCTCACCCGCGCCGTCCTGCCGGTGCAGATCGCCCGCCGCTCCGGCGGGGAGACCCGCCACCTGGGCGTGATCAACGTGTCGTCGTTCGCCGGCGAGCTCCCGTCCGCGCCCGGCGCGTCGATGTACAGCGCCAGCAAGGCGTTCGTCACCCAGTGGTCGCAGAGCGTCTCGGCGGAGACAGCACCGCACGGCGTCCACGTCACCGCGGTCCTGCCCGGTTTCGCCCGCACCGAGATGACCGTCGGCGTGCAGCAGAGCGGGGTGCCCGGCATCGCGTTCGTCCCCGTCGAGCAGATCACCGCCGAGGCGCTGCGCGCCTGGGCGGCCGGCCGCGCCAAGGTGGTGCCCGGGCCGGTCTACCGCGCGGCCGACGGCCTCGTCCGCGCCTTCCCCCGGTCCCTGTTCCGCGCCATCGCCGCCCGGACCGCCGTCCGCTAGGGCGTATCGGGCGGGTGGAGCTTTTCGCGCAGCAGGACAGCTGCCCACCGGACGTGCTCGGCCCCGGACGCAAGCGGCGGCCCGCCGGATGGCGGGCCGCCGCTTGCCGGAGCAGCGCGAGGGAGCCTCGCGGGGCGCGTCACCCCTCGGAGCCGTCCTCCTGCTTCTCGATCTCCTTGCGGACCTCGTCCATGTCGAGCTCGCGCGCCTGCTTGATGACGTCGTCCAGCGCCTCCTTGGGGAGCGCACCGGGCTGCGCGTACAGCACCGTCCGGTCGCGCACCACCATCAGGGTGGGAATGGAGCGGATGTCGAAGCTGGCCGCCAGCTCCTGCTCGGCCTCGGTGTCCACCTTGGTGAACACGACGTCGGGGTTCTCCTCCGACGCCTTCTCGTAGACCGGGGCGAACTGCTTGCACGGGCCGCACCACGACGCCCAGAAGTCGATCAGAAGGAACTCGTTCTGCTCGAGCGTGTCGTTGAAATTGTCCTTGGTGAGCTCGACGGTCGCCACGGTGTATCTCCCCATCCTGCGTCGCGTTTCGGTCCCTCGGTCCCCTCTAGAGCGGTCATGCCCGCAAAATCATTCCGTAGGCGCCGCATTCCGCACGCGCCACCGCCGCCTGCGGCTGCCGGGGGACCTTGGGCCGTCGTCCCCGTACAGGCGCCCCCCTATGCATCGGGTGGCGTTGTGCACACCGCGCCGGTACCGGGGAGTGCGGACGGTCCGTACTCCGCGGTTTCCCTCCATGGCGGCGGGAAATACCGGCTTGGGAGGAAAATCCGCAGGTCACTAAGGTCGTCCCTGAGGGGTGCGCAGTGGCGCGCCGCGACAGACGAGGAGGGCCTATGGCGGGGGATCCGGCGGACCCGGGAACGGAGGGCGCGGCGGCCGAGCGCGAGCCCGACTACCGGTTCACCCTCGCCAACGAGCGGACCTTCCTCGCCTGGCTGCGCACCGCGCTCGCGCTGGTCGCCGGGGCCGTCGCGGTCCTGCACCTGATGCCGCTCGCCTGGGAGGCGCCGACGCGCCTCGTCGTCGGCTACGCGCTGACGCTGCTCGCCGTCGTCATCACCGTCTACGCCCCGGTCCGGTGGGTGCGGGTGCAGCGGGCGATGCGCCGCGACCGGCCGCTGCCGCTGAGCATGCTGCCGGTGGTCACCGCGGTGGGAGTGGCGCTCGTCTGCGGCGCGCTGCTGCTGGGGAACCTGCTGTGAGCAGTGCGCCTCCCCCGCGGGATCCGGGCCTGCAGGCTGAGCGGACCCTGCTGTCCTGGCAGCGCACGGTGATCCTGCTGGTCGCGGTGGCGCTGCTGTACGTGCGCGACCCGTTCGCATCGCCCGCGGGGCCGACCGCGGCGGCCGATCCGCTGGTGCGGGTGGCTGTGGCCCTGCTGCCGCTGGCGGTCGCCGCGGTCGCCGTGGTGCTGCTGCGCCGCCGCTGGCGGAGGGCCGGGCACGGGCTGTACGACCGCCGGACCGGCCGGCCGCCCGCCCCGCTCGCCGGTGCGGGCCTGCGGATCCTGCTCTGCGCGGGGACGGCGCTCTTCGCGGTCGCGGTGGCGGTCACGTCGCTGCCGGCGGGCTGAACAGGGCTGGTCCGGAGTGGGCCGGATGGACGGTGTCCGGCCCCTCAGCGGTGTCAGACGGCGGCGGCCTGCAGGTCGGGGTCGCCGGCGCGGCCGTGGTCGATCACGGAGTTGACGATGTCGTCGAGCCGGCGCTGCGGCGCGTACCCGATCAGGCTCTCGGCGAGCCGGATGTCGGGCATCCGGCGCTGCATGTCCTCGTAGCCCTCGCCGTACGCCTGCTCGTAGGGGACGTTGACGATCTCGCTGGCGGAGCCGGTCAGCTGCACGACCCGCTCGGCCAGGCCGGTGATGGAGACCTCTTCGCGGCCGCCCAGGTTCACCGCGCGGTTCTGCGCCGCGGGCGTTTCGAGCAGCCGCACCACCGCCGGCACCACGTCGAACACCGAACCGAAGCAGCGGCGCTGGGTGCCGGTGCCGTAGACGGTGATCGGTTCGCCGGACAGCGCCTGACCGACGAACCGGGGCACGACCATGCCGTAGCGGCCGGTCTGGCGCGGCCCGACGATGTTGAAGAACCGGGTGATGACGCAGGGCAGCCCGGACTCCTCGCCGTAGATGTAGGCCACCAGCTCGTCCAGCCCCTTGGCGGCGGCGTAGGACCACCGGCTCTTCAGCGGCGAGCCGAGGATGCGGTCGGCGTCCTCGCTGAGTCCGTCCGCGTCGTTCTTGCCGTAGACCTCACTGGTGGAGGCCACCATGAACCGGGCGCGCCGCCGGGCGGCGGCCGCGACGACGTTCTCGGTGCCGTGCAGGTTGGTGTGCAGCGAGTGCAGCGGCTTGTCGACGATGGTGTGCACCCCCACCGCCGCGGCCAGGTGGAACACCGCGTCGCTCTCCGCGATCACGTCGTCCACCAGGGTCTTGTCCAGGACCGAGCCCTTGACCAGCTCGAACGACGGATGGCCGGAGAGCTGGGCGAGGTTGGACTCGCGGCCGGTCGACAGATCGTCCAGCGCCACCACGCTGTGCCCGTGGGCGATCAGGTGGTCGCACAAATGCGATCCGATGAATCCGGCGCCTCCGGTGACAACGGCCTTCAATGGAGCCTCCCCGTTTGCGGGTGGTTCGGTTGGGACGCGCCCCCGCGGGTGTGCGGGGGCGCCGGAACGCGCTAGGCGAGCAGCCGCATCGCGTAGAAGCCTTCGGCCAGCGCCACCCCGGTCTGCATGCCGCGCAGCACCGCGAGGCTGCGCAGGGTGAGCTCGGAGCGGGTGTGCGGGTGCTCGTGGATCTGGGTGCCGTACAGCCGCATCGCCGCGAGCTTGGCCTCCATCGCGTCCTCACCGAGCTCGACCAGGAGGTTGGGCGAGGGCGCCGACTCATACCGCCACTGGTCCGCGGCCTCCTCGTAGGCGAGGACGAGTTCCGGGTGGTGGCGCAGTGCCGCGTTGGAGGGCCGCAGTGCGGTGTGCACCGCCTCCGCGGTGACCTGGTGGTCCTGGTTGTAGCTGGTGCGGTGCGGGGCGATGACGACGGTGGGCCGGATCCGCGCGATGGACAGCGGGCTGTGCCGCTCGATCGCGTTGGACAGCTCGAACCGCGGCAGGGCGTCCAGCTTGAGGTGGTAGGCGTCGCCGGGGAACGCGATGTTCCAGTCGTCCCACCGGAAGTGGTCGGCGACTTCCTTGATCTCGGCGAACCGCTCGTTGGCGGTGGAGAAGCCCTTGGCGGAGACGTCGGCGGTGTCGCCGACGGTGAGGAACTGCACGTAGACCTCTGCGCCGGCCGCCTTCGCGCGGTGCATGAGGCCGCCGCATCCGAGGGTCTCGTCGTCGGGGTGCGGGGCGAAGACCAGGATGCGCTGCTGTGACCAGTCGATCGTCATCGTCGGATCCTTACCGGTGGGGGACTGTACAGAGCGGAAGGGCGCCCGGGCCGCGCCGGGCCGCGGCACGGCAGGGCGCGGCCGGCGGACGCACGGGTCCGCCGGCATGCGGAAGGGAGTGGAGCGGAGAGCGGGCGAGGGTGCGGCTCAGGGGTCGGACGGCCTGCCGGTGCGGGCCTCGCGGAGCAGCTCGATCCCGGAAGGCCCGGCGTTGAGCAGCAGGTCGAGGGCTGCCATCCGGGGCAGGAACCCGCCGTCCTTGGGCCGCCGGTTGTGCTGGGGGTACTCCGGGTGGCGGAAGCCCTGCCACTCGACCTCGATGCCGTACCGGTCGAACACCGCGCGGTCGACGTAGTCCCGCGCGCCATCGCCGGAGAGCATCCGGTCGGCGCCCGCCTTCGCCGCGAGCTGGGCCAGGAGTTCGCTCTTCTGGCCGGGGAACTCGCCGAGCTCGCTGGCGCGGATGAGCGGCGTGCCGATGCCGAAGGCGTCCAGGACGAGTCGGGTGGTGGCCAGCGCCAGGTCGTCCAGGTGCTCCCACTCGGCGTCGTAGAGCGCGCCGACGCGCTCGGCGTAGTCATCCCAGAATGGCGCGTTGCGGTAGCAATGCTCCGCAAGGGAGCGGCGGTGCTTTTCCTGCCACGGCTGGGACGCGTCGATCATTTTGTCCTTGATCCGCTCATTCCGGCTCTGCTGGATTACCGGAACGGTGAGCAGAACGGGGCCGTTCCTGGACGCGACGTAGTTCCTGTTCTGCCACCCTTTGCGCTCGTACTGGACATGATCCAGAACGATGAAAAGGTCGCATCTGTCGATCTTGTCGATGAGGCCCAGCCACGGCAGATAGTGCGGCTGGTGCAGGGCGACGCGCACTGGGCTTCCTCCGGGGCGGGTCGGTGCTCTCCGCGGCAGCGGCCGCGGTGATCGCTGGACTGGCGGGCCACCGGAGCGCGGTGGACCTGCAGGGGCGTGGTCGGTCGGGGGTGGCTGGTCCGGCCGGCAGCGGACGCGGCCCCCTGCCGCCCGCCGGTTCGGTGCCGCGGGCTCGGTGCGGCCGCCGGTTTCGCCGAGTTCGTCCGGTCGTCGGGTGGCGAAGTACGAAGAATGTGCGTAGAACGGTCCGTACTGCACCCCTTCCGGTATTGCATCAACGGGCCCCGGGCATCGCAAGGGCGCCTCTTCGATTGGCGTGGCCTAAACAGGTCGCAGATCAGGGTGAACTCTCTGAGCGGCAGGCGCGTCAACTCAATGCTGGCTTTGTCGGTTAACGTCAGCCCGAAACCGACTGGCCGCACTTGTCCGCTCCGTCCCCGGCGCATCATGGGTGCGCCGGCCGTCCGGGAGGCTCCCGCGCCCCCGCCAACCCCCGAGACTCCCCCCCCTGGCCCCGTGGAGGCAGAGACCGTTGCGTACCGCACGCTTTATCGGCAGCTGGGCGGCCGGGCTCATCGCCCTGAGCCTGGCCATAGCCCTGTTCGTCTTCTGGCTCCAGTTCGCCCTCGGCGCCGCCGGGGCGGGCGGAGCGACCCCCGTCTTCCTGTGGATGGCGTTCGGCGTCAACCTGCTGGTGTGGACCCTGATCGGCGGCGTCCGGCTGGGCGACGACTCGGTCCGCGCGCTCGCGTCCCGGCGCGCCCTGCGCCGCTCCGGCCGGCGCGAGCGGGTGCTGGCCTCCGCCGGTGGCGGCGGGTCCGACGAGCGCGTCCTGGTCCGCTCGCGCGCCGCGCAGACCGGCGCCGCCGGCGCTGCCGGTGCGGGGGGCGCGGGGCCGCTGGACACCCCCGCCGGCACCGCAGGGATGCTGCCCGCCGCCGACCAGGAGCGCGATCCGGACACGTCTGCGGCCGGAACCGGACGGTCAGGGGATGTCCGTAAGGGGGGTGGCGCGCCCGCGGCGACCGCCGAGGAGCCGATCTCCCTGGCCGTGATCATCCCCGCGCACAATGAGGAGCCGGTCATCGACGGCGCGATCGCGTCGGCGCTGCGGCTGTTCAACCGCTGGGACATCTACGTCGTCTCGGACAGCTCGCACGACAGCACCGCCGACATCGCGGCCGAGACCGGCGTGAACGTGCTGGAGCTGCTCAGCAACCGCGGCAAGGCGGGCGCGATCGAGGCGGTCATCGCCGAGTTCGACCTGACGCAGAACTACGACGCCGTGGTCATCCTCGACGCCGACACCGAGCTGGACGAGGGCTACGTCGAGGGAGTCCGCCGCCAGTTCGCCGAGGAGAACGTGGCGGCCGTGGCCGGCTTCGTCGTCGCCGAGTGGAAGCCGGAGCAGCGCACCCTGGTCGGCCGCCTCATCTCGGCCTACCGCGACCGGCTCTACTGGATGCTGCAGTACCTGATGCGGTTCGGCCAGACGTGGCGGTTCACCAGCACCACGTTCATCGTGCCGGGCTTCGCCAGCGCCTACCGCTCCGACGTGCTCAAGCAGCTCGACATCAACCCCAAGGGGCTGGTGATCGAGGACTTCAACATGACGTTCGAGGTGCACCACAAGAAGCTCGGCCGGATCTCCATGCGGCCCCGCACCCGCGCCTACTGCCAGGACCCCTTCACCCTGGGGGACTACGTCAAGCAGGTCCGCCGCTGGACCCTGGGGTTCTGGCAGACGGTGCGCCGGCACGGCATCTGGCCGAGCCTCTTCTGGTTCGTACTGTTCTTCTACATCCTCGAAGTGCTCCTGGTCGCGGTGCTGCTCATCGGGACGGCGCTGCTCGGCCTGTTCATGGTGCTGCCGCCGCTCACCGGCGGGGCGGTCCTGGGCGCCGGCTTCTACGCGGCCGCCTATGCCGCCGTCGGCGCGGTGCTGCCGCTCAGCGCGATCGCGGTCGGCCTCTTCGTCCCCGACTACGTGCTCACCTGCGTGATGGCCACCATCCGCCGCCGGCCCAGCTACCTCGTCTACGGGCTGTTCTTCCTGCCGATGCGGCTCGTCGACTCCTTCCTCACACTGCGCACCCTGCCGCAGGCGTGGAGTGCCGCCTCCGACGGCCGGTGGAAGAGCCCGACGCGCACCTCCGGCCCGCTCTAGGACGCCGCCGGGCGGCTCCGGCGGCGGGCGGCGCCGGCCAGTGCCCGGGGTGCTCCGAGCACCCCGGGCACTGGCCGCGGCCCCCAGCGCTTAGGCTGCGGGGAGCAGGAGGCGTTCGCCCAGGCCGGGGCCTGTCCGGGCCCGCGGCGGCGCGTGCTCCGCCACCCGACCGACCGATCCGCACACCGAGGTGCCCTCGTGGACCGAACCCGCCTGTCCTTCACGCTGTACCGAGTGCTGGCCTACGCCACCGGCATCGCGCTGATCCTGCTCACCTTCGTGGCGATGCCGGCCAAGTACATGGTGGGGGAAAACTCCGCCCTCGCCCTGATCCCGGCGCCGGCCGGGACCGAGGCGCTGTTCGGTCCGGACTCCGCGCTGATGCTGTGGACCGCCATCCCGCACGGCTACATCTACATGGCCTACGTGCTGGTGGTGATCTGGCTGTCGCTGCAGCGCCGCTGGTCGGCCGCGAAGACCCTCGGCGTGTCCCTGGCGGGCACGATCCCCTTCCTCGGCCTCGTCATCGAGCACCGGATGGCCAAGGCGGAGAAGGCCGCCATCGAAAAGGAGCGCGCGGGGGCTCCGGCCGCAGCGTCCTGACCGGGTCCGGCCGCCCGGGGCCGGATGCCTCCGGCGGACCGCCCCGGGCCGTCCGGATCCGGACCGGCGGGCGAACTGATCCCGGCCCGGCAGAGGGGCCCGGACGCGTCCACCGCGTCCGGGCCCCTCTGCCGTGTGCTCAGGGCGCGGACGTCCCCGCGCCGACCGGTGAGCCCGCCTCCGGGCCGTCCCCGCCGCCGTCCTGCTCGGCTGCCGCTTCGGTGCGGGCGTCCTCCAGCTCGCGCCGCATCAGCGAGATCCAGAACACCACCACCGCGCCGCCGAACACCGCCCACTGCGCGGCGTAGCTCACGTTCTTCCAGTTCCACACGATGCCCTGCTCGGGCTCTGGTGCGGGGGCGGGCTGCATGGTCTGGGCCGCGTCCGCGGCGAACGGGCTGCCGGTCTCCGGCGCCTGCTCGCCGAGCACGATGAAGCCCTCGTAGAGCTGCTGCGGCCAGGTGTTGATCAGCACCGAGGGGGCGAGGCGGGCAACGTGGCCCTCGGGGAGGTCGACCGGGGAGAAGCCCTCCTCGTCCTTCTGCGGCGGCTGCAGCCAGCCGGCGACCTCGACCTCGCCCTCCGGGGCGGGCGGGATGTCCTCGGGGACGCCGTCCTCGCCCTCGGACCAGGGGATCCAGCCGCGCGCCACGGTGACGGCCGTGTCGGTGCCGCCCGCGGAGCCGGTGACCAGCGGTGCGATCACGAAGAAGCCGGCCTCGCCGTCGGCGTTGCGGCCGGCCGCCAGCAGCGGCTCGGTGTCGGCGAAGGTGCCCGTGGCGCGGACGGCGGTGTTGCCCTCCTGCTCGGGCATGTAGGCGCCGGGCGAGGAGACCTCGTCCAGCGGCTGCGCGGCGGCCAGCTCCTGGGCGGGGCTGGTCACCGAGCCGCGGTCGGGCTCCTGGGCGCGGAGGTACTGCCAGTAGCCCGCGCCCATGCAGACCGCGACGGCGAGCACGGCCAGCAGGTGCAGCCCGATCCACCTGGGCGTCAACAGTCGGAATCGCACCCGTCCAGGCTATGTCCGCCCTCGAGCGGGCGCCCCCCGCCCCCGACTTGACCGAACCGGCCGGCCCCTTGGGGTGGGGCAGCCCCGAGAATGGCCATCACTTTAAGTAATTTCCTGTGACAGAGGGTTGTTGAGTGAGGTCGAGGTGGGTAGTCTCTGTACCAGCGCGAGAGGGAAGTCACCGAAAACGCGCTATGCGAGCTTTCCAGGCCGCGACTCCAGGGGGGAGGAGTCGCAGGCCGTTCCCAAGCGAAGGCCGCCTCCGTGATTTTTGAGGGGGGACACGGAGGCGGCCTTCGCGCTTTTGTGTGTGCGGGCTGGTTCTGGGTGGGGCCGTCTGGGGTGCGGGTGGGTTCGGCGAGGGCCGGCGGCGGGTGCGGGCCCCGCGCGCGAAGGCCGCCGCTTTGCCCGCTACCCCTTGGCGTCCTGCACGGTCTGCATCACCTCGGTCGTCGTGGCTCCGTCGAGCGCCTCCCGCACGATGTCGGCATGGCCGCAGTGCTGCGCCGTCTCCCGGAGGATGTGGCCCAGGATGCGCCGCGCTGACCAGGCCGCGTTCGGTGCGAACCAGGGCGCCGCGGGCAGCGGTGCCGTGGCGTCCAGGCTGGGAAGTGCCCGCACGGCCTGCTCCGTCGCCTCCTCCACCGCGGAGTAGCGGTCGAGGACACTCTGCAGCGTCTCGCCCCCGACCAGGCGGAACCCGTCTTCCCAGGAACCCTCCGGAGCAGGGGGCTCCTGCTGCTGCATGATGCAGATCCACATCGACTCGGTGAGCGCCACGTGCTTGACGATCCCCGCGAGCGTCAGCTCCGAGACCGTGGTGCGCCGGGTGGCGGCCGCCTCGTCCAGGTCCCGCAGGGTGAGCCGGAGGAACCCGCGCTGCTCGCGCAGGAGATCGAGCATGTCCTCCGCTCCGGCCGGTCCCTGCGCCGGAGTGCCCGCCGCGGTGTTCTCTGCCTGCTGCTGCTTGGCCACGATGTCCGTCCCGTTCGCTCGTCCGCTGCTGTCCGGGAAAAGTACTGGCCAATGCGGACAGGATCAGTCCGCATCGGCGGTGCCGGGCGGATCTTGGGACGAGTGCGCGGCAGGCGCGCCCGGATTCCGCCGGTTGCGTGTCGCTGACCTCCCCTTACGTGCTCCGTGTCTAGATTCATGGTGAGGTGCCCGGTGCTATGCGGGCGCGGAGTAGGCGGAGGTGGGCCGGGGTGGGGGAGTCGGCCGAGGCGGTCTGGAGGATGGCGCGCCTGGCTGCGGTCGCCGGCCTGCTGATCGCCGCCATGGTGCTCACCACGGCCGGCGGCGGCGCCGTCGTGCTGCGGGACGCGTTCCGCGCCGCCCTGACGATGCCCCCCGGCTTCGACCCCTCCTCCTACGCGGAGGAGTCGGTGCTGCTCGACGCCGAGGGCGAGGAGTTCGCCCGCGTCCACACCAAGCACCGCACGTCGGTGGCGCTCGGCGACGTCGCCGAGCCGATGGTCGACGCGGTTCTCGCGGTGGAGGACCGGCGCTTCTACGAGCACGGCGGAGTCTCGCCGAGTTCACTGGTACGCGCCGCGCTGTCCACCCTCTCCGGCGACGTGCAGGGCGGTTCCACCATCACGCAGCAGTACGTGAAGAACGTGCTGGTGGAGGCGGCCGAGGACGAGGCGGAAGCCGATGCGGCCACCGAGGTCACGCTCGCCCGCAAGCTCCGCGAGCTGCGGTTCGCCCTCGGCGTCGAGCAGGCCATGGACAAGGACGCGATCCTCGAGGGCTACCTCAACATCTCCTACTTCGGCAACGGTGCCTACGGCGTTCAGGCCGCCGCCGAGCGGTACTTCTCCACCGACGCCGCCGACCTCACCCCCGTGCAGGCCGCGCTCCTCGCCGGCCTGGTCAAGGGCCCCTCGATCTACGACCCGCTGAACGAGCCCGACGCCGCGGTCTCCCGCCGCGCCACGGTCCTGCAGGCCATGGCCGACACCGGAGCGCTCGGCGCCGGCACCGCAGACGAGCTCGCGGCCTCCCCGCTCGGCCTCGACCCCTCGCAGATCCGCGGCGGCTGCCACGACAGCAGCCAGCCGTTCTTCTGCTCCTCGGTGCTCGCCTGGGTGGAGCGCCAGCCCCGGTTCGGCGCCACCCCGGAGGACCGGTCGCGCTGGCTGCACCGCTCCGGAGCGCGGATCACCACCACCCTCGACCCCGCGGTGCAGGAAGCGGCCCAGCAGGCGGTGGACCGCGGCGTGCCCCGCGGCCGCGACGCCGGCAAGGTCGCAGCCCAGGCCGTCGTCGAGCCGGGGACCGGCGCGGTGCTGGCCATGGCGCAGAACCGCCGGCACGGCTTCGACGGCGAGGACACCACCGCCATCAACCACGCTGTGGACACCGCGGAGGGCGGCGGCGCCGGATTCCAGGCCGGGTCGGTCTTCAAGGCGTACACGCTCGTCGCGGCGCTGGAGGCCGGGTACGCGCCGGACCGGCAGCTCGCCAGCCCCCGAACGCTCACGGTCACCGGCCAGCGCACCTGCTCCGGCAAGGAGCTCAAGCCGTGGCGCGTCGGCGGGAACGGCGGCGGGCCGCGCCGCACCGACCTGCGCGGCGCGACCGCCGTCTCCTCCAACACCGCCTACGCGCAGCTGCAGAAGAGCGTCGGGCTGTGCGCGGTGGTGGAGGCGGCGCAGCAGCTCGGCGCGCACCGCGCCGACGGCGAGCCGTTCGGCCAGTGGAACTCCTTCACCCTCGGCGACCAGGAGGTCTCGCCGCTGACGGTCGCCGAGTCCTACGCGACGCTCGCCGCACGCGGCGTGCACTGCGCCGCGCAGCCGGTGGCCGCGGTGGAGACCGGGGGTGAGACCCGGGAGATCAGCCCCGACTGCGAGCGCGCGGTGCCGGCCGGGACCGCCGATGCGGCGACCGACGTGCTCACCGCTCCGTTCGGCAAGGACGGCACGGCGGCGGGGCTGCGGCCCGGCCGCCCGGCCGCCGGCAAGACTGGTACCACCGACAACGCGGCGGCCGCCTGGTTCGCCGGCTACACGCCGGAGCTGGCCTCCGCGGTCGCGGTCGGCGACCCGCGCGGCGGTGGCGCCCACCCGCTGCGCGACGTCACCATCGGCGGGGTGCACTACGGCACCGTGCACGGCGCCGACGTGCCCGGCCCGATCTGGCGCGACACGGTCGCCGAAGCCCTGCGCGGCCGCCCCAAGGCCGACTTCGCGGAACCTCCGCGGGCACCGTCCTTCGGCGGCGGATGGAGCCGGCCCGACCGGGCGTCCGGCGCGCCGGTACCCGACGTGGCCGGCCTCCCCTACGCCGAGGCGGCCGAGCGGCTCCGCGCCGCGGGCTTCCGGGTGCGCGAAGCGCGGTCGCCGATCCCGTCCGGCGAGCCGTCCGGCCGGGCCGCCTCCACCAACCCCTCCGCCGGTACCCGGCTCGCCGAGGGCGCCGTCGTCAACCTCTTCCGCGCCCGCTGACCGCCGGCCGCCGCGCGTCCGAGAACGACCCCCGCCCGGGGCGCCCGCCCTAGCCGCCGTGTGCCCCTCCGGGCCGCTGCTCCGTTCGCGCCTCCGGCCGGCTCGGACACCGGCGCCGAACTCGGACGCCGCTGCGGGGGGAGAGAGGAGGGGGCGAGGCCGGGCCGCGGCGCCGCATCCGCCCGCTCCGGAGCGCCGCTGACCGGGGACGACAGCCGCGCTCCGGCGAGTTCCGGTGCGCCTGTGGCCTGTGTCACGGTCTGCTAGGGTCTGGATTCCGGAGGCTTCGGCGCACTGTGCCGCGGGAGCAGCCGCAGACCAGGCCCGCAGCCGGGCCCTCATGTCTGACCGGGCCGGCTCCCGAGGAGGTCGCCGATGCCCGTACCTCTGCAGTACCGCCTTGACGGTCCGGCGGACGGGCCCGCGGTCCTACTCGTTCCCCCGTTCGGCACGTCGTGGGCGGTGTGGGAGCCGCAGATGCCGGAGCTGACCCGGACGCGCCGCGTGGTGCGGCTCAACCACCGCGGGCACGGCGCCTCGCCCGCACCGGAGGGCGCCTGCGCGCTCGGTGACCTGGGCGCCGACGTCGCCGCAGTCCTGGATGCCGCCGGTATCGAGAGCGCCGACGTCGTCGCTGCGGGGCTCGGCACGCTCCCGGCGGCCTGGCTCGCCGTGCACCGGCCGGAGCGCGTCCGCCGCATCGCGCTGGTGGCCGGGGCCGCCCGCGTTCCGCACGCGGCGGCGCTCGCCGCGCTGGGGGAGCGGGCCCGCGCGCACGGCATGGCCGCGGTGCGCGCCACCGTCGGACAGCCGTGGTTCACCCCCGCCTTCGAGCGCGACCGGCCCGACGTGGTGCGGAGCTTCGCCGCCGACACCGCGTCGATCGCGCCGGAGGGGTTCGCCGCCTGCTGCGCCGCCGCGGCCTCCGCCGACCTGTTCCCGCGGATCGGACAGATGCGGGCGGCCGCCCTCGTCGTGTCCGGCGCGCACGACCCCTTCCTGCCGCCCGGCCACGGCCGCCGCCTCGCCGCCGGCATCACTTCGGCGCGGTTCGAGCTGCTGCGCGGCGCCGCCCACCTCGCCACTGTCGAGCGTCCGGACCGGATCAACGAGGCGATCGCCGCCCACATCGGCGTCTGACCCCCCGCCGCGCCCCCAGGCCCGGCCGGGCGGCCGCTGCCCCTGCCGCGGCGCTGCCCCCGCGCCCCATCGGCCCCGCCCGCCGCCCGGGCGGTGCCACATGCGGCCACCCGGCGGATCCGCGTGGTCCAGCCTCGCGCCGTAATGTAGTACTTGTGCTATCAATGAGAGTAGAAATTCGATGAAAGGTCGTGGATGTATGGCAGCCATCGGGGCGCGGGAGCGCCCGACGCCGGACGGGTCCGGCGTGTCCGAGCCCGTAGCGGAGGTGCGCGGGCTCCGCATGCGCTACGGCGCCAAGGACGTCCTCTCCGGCGTCGACCTGCGAATCGAGCGGGGCGAAGTGCTCACGCTGCTCGGCCCCAACGGTGCGGGGAAGACCACGCTGATCGAGATCCTGGAGGGCTTCCGCGGCCGGTCGGCGGGCGAGGTCCGGGTGCTCGGCGCCGACCCCGTCGCCGGCGACGAGGAGTGGCGTGCCCGGGTCGGCGTGGTCCTGCAGTCCTGGCGCGACCACGCGCGCTGGCGCGTCCGGGAAACCCTCGAGGTGTTCGGCGCGCACTATGCGCCCTACTCCACGCAGCGGCGGCCGCGCCCGCGGGACGTCAGCGAGCTCATCCGCCTGGTCGGCCTCACCGACCAGGCCGAGACGAAGGTCGGCGCGCTCTCCGGCGGGCAGCGCCGCCGGCTCGACGTCGCCGTCGGCATCGTCGGCCGCCCCGAACTGCTCTTCCTCGACGAGCCCACCGCCGGCTTCGACCCGCAGGCGCGGGCCGACTTCCACGACCTCGTGCACCGTCTCGCCGACGAGGACGAGACCACGATCCTGCTCACCACGCACGACCTCGACGAGGCCGAGAAGCTCGCCGACCGGATCGTGCTGCTCGCCGGCGGGCAGATCGTCGCCGACGGCAGCCCGGCCGCGCTGGCCGACGCGCTCGGCGGCGACACCGAGGTGCGGTGGCGGTGCGGCGGCGAGCGGTTCGTGCACTCCGCCGCCGACGGCACCGCCTTCGTCCGCGGCCTCTTCGACCAGTACGGCGGCGAGATCTCCGACCTGGAGGTCCACCGCGCCCGGCTGGAGGACGTCTACATGGATCTAGTCCGCAAGCACGAGAACGGCGCCGGAACGGGCGGCCGCGAAGGGAGCGCGGCATGAGCGGCGCCGTGGGAAGCAGAGCCACCGTCCGGGTCGGGCTGCGGCGCGGCTGGATCGAGACGCGGAGCTCGCTCACCGACCCGATGGAGATGTTCGGGTCGCTGTTCATGATCGGGATCATGCTCGCCGTGCTGTTCTTCCTGCGCGGCGACGACCTGGAGGCCACCGGTGTCTCGGTGGGCCTGGCCGGGGTGCCCGGCGTGATCGGCATGCTGGTGGTGATGGGCGGCCTGGTCAGCACCGCGACGTCGCTGGCCATGGACCGGGAGGACGGAACGCTGCTGCGCGCCAAGGCGCTGCCCGGCGGCGTGTCCGCCTACCTCCTGGGCAAGGCCGTCTACATGGTGCTGCTGACGGCGGCCCTGCTGGCGATCGTGTTCACCGCCTGCGCGGTGCTGTTCGAGGGTTTCGCCGGGGCCTTCGTCTCCGGCCTGCCGATGGTCGTCGGGGTCCTCGTCCTGGGGATGGCCGCGTGCGTCCCGGTCGGCGCCGCCCTCGGGGCGCTGTTCGAGAGCCCGCGCGCCGTCGGGATGGTCGGTATGGTCCCGATCATGGGTCTCACCGCGATCTCCGGGGTCTTCTACCCCGTCACGATGCTGCCCGAATGGGTGCAGGGGCTGGTGCAGGTCTTCCCGGTCTACTGGCTCGGCCTGGGCATGCGCAGCGCACTGCTGCCCGACACCATGCTGGCCGTGGAGATCGGCGAGTCCTGGCGCACCCTGGAGATGGTCGGGGTCCTCGGCGCCTGGGGGGTCGCGGGCTACCTGCTCGCGCCGTTCCTGCTGCGGCGGATGGCGCGACGGGTGACCGGGTCCAAGGTGGAAGAGGCGCGGCAGAGGGCGATGACGCGGGTTGGCTGAGCAGGCACAGCAGGCAGAGCAGACCGCCGCGGAGCGGGGCGCCGGGCGCGGCAGTGCCGCTGCGCGCGGCAAGGGCGCGGCCCAGAGCGAGCCGATCTACAACCGGATCGCCGTGATGCGCGTCGAGCGCGGAATCTCCCGGCGCGACCTCGCCGAAGCCCTCGGGGTGCACTACCAGACCGTCGGCTACCTGGAACGCGGCGAGTACAGCCCCAGCCTGCACCTCGCGCTGCGGATCGCTGCGTTCTTCGAACTGCCCGTGGAGGCGGTGTTCTCGACGGAACCGTTCCCGCGGATCGGGGCCGGGTGAGCTGAGCCGGGCGTCCGCCGCGCGGCGTGCGCCGGCCCCGCCCGCCGAGACGGGCGGAGGGGGCCGCACGATGCTGCGGGCGGATCAGAGCAGGAAGGGGTCCGGCCCGGCCCAGCCGTCGCGGTCGCGCAGCCGGACCTCGGCGAGCTCGTCCTCAGTGAGGACGCGCGGCTCGCCCAGCCGGCGGGCCTCGACGTAGACACCGCAGAGCCACTCCAGCAGCTCCATCGCCGCGAACGCCTCCTCGGCTCCCGCGCCGAGCCCCACGCCGCCGTTGCCGGCGAGCAGCGCCGCGCGGCGGCCCTTGAGCGCCTTCACGGCCTGGTCGGCGAGGTCGCCGCTGCCGTAGGGCGCGTAGGGGGCGACCGGGACCGCGCCGCCGAGCCGCGCCGCGGCCCGGTGGACCGGCGGCAGCTCCGGCAGTACCGCGGAGACGGAGGCCGCGCGGTCACCGTAGGACTGCACGACGGCCCCGGCGCCGGTGTGCCGGTAGACGGCGGTGTGCAGAGTGGTGTCCGCGGCGGGGCCGCACCGGCCCTCCACGATGCCGCCTTCGACGGAGAGCACGGGGCAGTCGCCCGGCTCGACCCGGTCGAGCGGCACGTCGGCGGGGGTGACGGCGAACAGGTCGCCGCTGCGGACGCTCACTGCGCCGCCCCGGCCCAGGGAGGGGCCTGCGGCGGCGAGCCGGCGCGCGGTGAGGGCGGCGTCCCTGCGCTGCTGCTCCAGAAGCATGTGTCCTCGTGCGGGTCGCGGGGGAACGGGCGGACGGGGGACCCGGACGGGCCGGGCGCGCCGCCGTCAGGGGGTCGGCGTCTTAGGTTTGCCTTATCACGGTAACCCCGGGTCCCACCCTCCTGTCCACCCCTGCGCCCGCCGGCCGGCTCCGCGCCGCCCCCCGCTGTGCGCTGTCGGTCCTGGTGAACTGTCCCGCGGGCCGGCCTCCAGGGGGGACGGCACCGCGGCCGCGACCGCGGGCCGGGCGCGGCGCGCGGGCCCCCGGTCGCACTGGCGATTACTCAAAGTCACAAGCCTCGGCCGCGTTGCGTGATGTGAACCACCGTTGCGCTGCCGGGTTTGGTGCCAATTGCACCGTCTGCGCTGGTCAGAATGCGAATATGTGACTATTTCGATCATGTCTCGGCGCGTTTAAGGCAGTTTGAAGCGAAAAACGCTGGGCACAAGGGAGCCGTGATGCAACCCTACGTAACACTCCCGAGCAAGCCGTACCTCTCCGCTCCGGGATCGGCCACCGCCGCCAGCCTCTTCACCGGCGGTGACTGGCGCCCCGCAGCCGCGGGGGGCACCCGCGACGTCCTCGACCCCGCGGACGCGTCCGTGCTGACCGTCGTCAGCGAGGGCACCGCCGCCGACGTCGACGCCGCCGTCACCGCAGCCCGCACCGCGTTCGACCGCGGCGACTGGGCGCGCACCCCGGCCGGCGACCGCGGGGCGATCCTCGGCCGCATCGCCGACCTCCTCCAGCGCGACCGCGACGAGATCGCCCTCATGGAGTCGCTGGACACCGGCAAGACCGTGGAGGAGGGCGGTATCGACGTCGACGACGTCACCGCCGTGTTCCGCTACTACGCCGGCCTTGCCGGCGCCGACGCCGGGCGCGTCATCTCCGCTCCGGAGGGCGTGCTCAGCCGCGTCGTCTACGAGCCGGTCGGCGTCTGCGCCATGATCACGCCGTGGAACTACCCGCTGCTCCAGCTCTCCTGGAAGATGGCGCCCGCCATCGCCGCGGGCAACACGATGGTGATCAAACCGAGCGAGATCACCCCGGTCACCACGCTCAAGCTGGTCGAGCTCAGCCTGGAGGCGGGGGTGCCGGCCGACGGCACCGTCAGCGTCGTGCCCGGCACCGGGGCCGAGGTCGGCGCCCGCATGGTCGAGCACCCCGGTGTCGACCTGGTCTCGTTCACCGGCGGCCTCGCCACCGGCAAGCGGATCATGGCCGGAGCCGCAGAGACCGTCAAGAAGATCGCACTCGAACTCGGCGGGAAGAACCCCAACATCGTCTTCGCCGACGCCGACTTCGAGGCCGCCGTCGACACCGCGCTGATGGCCGCCTTCTTCCACTCCGGCCAGGTCTGCTCCGCCGGTGCGCGGCTCATCGTGCACGAGGACATCCACGACGCCTTCACCGCCGAGCTCGCCCGGCGCGCCGACGCCATCGTGATCGGCCGCGGCCAGCAGGAGGGCGTCCGCTGCGGGCCGCTCGTCTCCGCCGAGCACCGCGCCAAGGTCGAGGCGGCCGTCGCCCGCGGAATCGAGGAGGGCGCCACGGTCATCGCCGGCGGCAAGCGCCCGGACGCCCCCGAGCTGGCCGGCGGCTACTTCTACCGGCCGACCGTGTTCACCGGCTGCACCCGGGAGATGGACATCGTCCAGACCGAGGTGTTCGGCCCGGTCGTCACCGTCGAGACGTTCCGCACCGAGGAGGAGGCGATCGAGCTTGGCAACGACACCGACTACGGGCTGAGCGGCGGCGTCTGGACCTCCGACGCCGGCCGCGGCGACCGCGTCGCCGCCGCCCTCCGGCACGGCACCGTGTGGATCAACGAGTACGGCCCCTACTTCCCCGGCGCCGAATGGGGCGGCTTCAAGCGCTCCGGCGTCGGCCGCGAACTCGGCCACGCCGGCCTCGACGAGTACCGCGAGGCCAAGCACATCTACCGCAACCTCGCCCCCGCCCGGCAGGGATGGTTCGACGGCGCCTGACTCCGCCCCCCCCCCCCCCCCACGCCCGGGCGCCGCGGCGCCCGGGCGCATCATCCTGCCCCACCCCTGCCCCACCACCGCGTCCAAGGAGCGCCTATGTCCGGGACTTCCGGATCCCACCGCGAAGAGCGGTACGACTACGTGATCGTCGGCGGCGGCACGGCCGGCTCGGTCATCGCGAACCGGCTCACCGAGGACCCCTCGGTGCGCGTCTGCGTCATCGAAGGCGGCCCGTCGGACCTCGGCGAAGACCGCGTCCTGCAGCTGCGCGAGTGGCTCGGCCTGCTCGAGAGCGACCTCGACTACGGCTACACCACCACCGAGCAGCCGCGCGGCAACTCGCATATCGTCCACTCGCGGGCCCGCGTGCTCGGCGGCTGCTCGTCGCACAACACCCTGATCAGCTTCCGGCCGTTCCCGCAGGACCTCAGCGACTGGGTGGCCCTCGGCGCCGAGGGCTGGGACAACGCCACCGTGCAGTCCTACGCCGACCGGCTGAAGAACAACATCGTCCCGATCGCCGAGAAGGACCGCAACGACCTGGTCAAGGACTGGGTGACCGCGTCCGCCGAGGCCACCGGCGTGCCGGTGATCGACGACTTCAACGCCGAGACCTCGCACCGGGGCGGGTTCAGCGACGGCGTCGGGTTCCTCTCCATCGCCTACGACCCGCACACCGGCCGCCGCTCCTCGGCGTCGGTCGCCTACCTGCACCCGATCATGGGCGAGCGCGCCAACCTCGAACTCAAGCTGGAGACCTGGGTCGACCGGATCGTGTTCGACGGCGGCCGCGCGACCGGCGTGCAGGCCGCCACGGCCGGCGGCGAGCGCATCACGGTCACCGCCGAGCAGGAGGTGGTGCTCTGCGCGGGCGCGGTCGACACCCCGCGCCTGCTGCTGCTGTCCGGCGTCGGCCCGGCGGCCGACCTGGAGTCGGTCGGCATCGGCGTGCGGCACGACCTGCCCGGAGTCGGCGAGAACCTGATGGACCACCCGGAGTCCATCATCATGTGGGAGACCACCCGCGACGTCCCGGACGAGACGGTCATGCACTCCGACGGCGGGCTGTTCATCCGCCGCGACGAGAGCGACCCGCGCCCGGACCTGATGTTCCACACGTACCAGATCCCCTTCGACGACAACACGAAGCGGCTCGGCTACGACTCGCCGGGACCGAAGCGGGCGATGTGCATGACGCCGAACATCCCGCGCTCGCGCTCCCGCGGCAAGCTCTGGCTGACCAGCGCCGACCCGCAGGACAAGCCGGCCCTGGACTTCCGCTACTTCACCGACCCCGACGGCTACGACGAGCAGACCATCGTCGACGGCCTCAAGATCGCCCGGAAGATCGCCGCGACCGAGCCGTTCGCATCCTGGATCGCCCGCGAGGTGGCGCCGGGACCGGACATCACCACCGACGAGCAGCTGTCCGAGTACGGGCGCAGGGCGGCGCACACCGTCTACCACCCGGCCGGCACCTGCAAGATGGGCGCGGCGGACGACACGACCGCCGTCGTCGACCCGCAGCTGAAGGTCCGCGGCCTGTCCGGGCTCCGGATCGCCGACGCGTCCGTCTTCCCCGCCATGCCGTCCCCCAACCCGATGGTCACCGTGCTGACCATCGGCGAACGCGCGGCCGACCTGATCCGGGCCGACCGCGCCGCCGGCTGACCCCCCATCCACGTCGGCGCGCGCCGACAGCTTCGCAGGCGGCCCCGCCCCGCCGCTGCGCAGCAGCCGCCCCGGCGGCGGCGCGCACCGAGCCCTCCGAGGACATCCCTCGGCGAGCCCCTCGAACAGGGCAGACCTGGTCGTCCGGGCAGCAGGGGGCCGAGCGCCCGCACCGGCGGCGCGGCTGAGCCGCGACCGCCGGCAGAGCGCCGGACAGCAGTCCCGTCCCCCCCTGCCGCCCCGGCGGCCGAACCGAAACGACGCCCCGCACCGCGTGTGCGGGGCGGCCACTGAGGTGACTTCAACTCCATGAACGCCCCGAACGCAGGACAACAGAACAGCGGAACCCCCTCCGCCGCCGCAGCCCCCGCTGCGGACGGCTCCGCGGCCCCCGCCGCGGGCGCCCCCGCCGAACCGAAGATCTCGGTCCGCGGCCTGTGGAAGGTCTTCGGCAAGAACGCGGAATCGATCATCGGCAGCGAACACGAGCGCCAGGACCGCGACGCGGTCCGCGAGGCGACGGGCTGCACCGTCGCCGTGCGCGACGTCTCGTTCGACGTCCGCCCCGGCGAGATCTTCGTCGTCATGGGCCTGTCCGGGTCCGGCAAGTCGACGCTGATCCGCTGCCTCACCCGGCTCATCGAGCCGACCGCCGGCGCCGTCGTCCTGGACGGCCGGGACATCCGCGAGTGCGGCCCGGACGCGCTGCTCGAGCTGCGCCGCCGCACCACCGCCATGGTGTTCCAGCACTTCGGCCTGCTGCCCAACCGCAAGGTGATCGACAACGTCGCCTACGGCCTGGAGGTGCGCGGCGAGAGCAAGGCCGCCCGGCACGCCCGCGCCCGCGAGATGATCGACATGGTCGGCCTGTCCGGCTACGAGGACTCCCGCCCGGGCCAGCTCTCCGGCGGTATGCAGCAGCGCGTCGGCCTGGCGCGCGCCCTCGCCGTCGACCCCGAGGTGCTGCTGTTCGACGAGCCGTTCAGCGCGCTGGACCCGCTGATCCGCCGCGACATGCAGCAGGAGGTCCTGCGGCTGCAGAGCGAACTGCGCAAGACCTCGGTGTTCATCACCCACGACCTGTCCGAAGCGCTCAAGCTGGGCGACCGCATCGCCATCATGCGCGACGGCGAACTCGTCCAGGTCGGCACGCCCGAGGAGCTGGTGGGCAGCCCGGCCGACGCCTACGTCCGCGACTTCACCGCCGACGTCGCCCGCACCGACGTGCTCACCGTCCGCTGGCTGATGCGCGACGCGCGCGGCGGCGAGGCACTCGACGGGCCCGAGGCCGCGCCCGGCACGGTCGTGCGCGACATCGTGCCGCTGCTCGCCGAAGGCTCCGCGCCCGTGCGCGTGGTGGAGGACGGGCGGCTGCTCGGCGTGGTCGGCCGCACCGACGTGCTGCGCATCATCGCCGAAGACCAGTCCGACGACGGCAAGCTCGGCTCCGGTGCCGAGGGCCGCGCGGACACCGCGGAGGCGTGATCATGTCCGCTCCCACCACCGCACCGGCGCCGCAGGCCCCGCAGCGCGGCCCGGCTGCCGCCGCCCCGGGCAGCGCGACCGGCCCGCTGTCCTGGCTCCGCCGCACCTGGGTGCAGGCCGGCCTCGTGCTCGCCGTGCTGCTCGCCGGCTTCGCGCTGCTCCGCGGCGCGATGCCGTTCCCCGGCGGGCTCGATCTCGGGCTGAGCGCGCTGCTCGACGACGTGTACGCCTGGATCGTCGTCAACCGCAACACCAGCCCGCTGTTCCTCTACGGCTTCAACTACGTCTCGGTGGGGCTCGGCTCGGCCGTCATCCTCATCAACCAGCTCCTCACCCTGCTCACGCCGTTCGGCGTCGCGGTGCTCGGCGTGTTCGCGGCCTGGCGCGCGGCGGGCCTGCGCACGGCGGCGTTCGTGCTCGCCACGTTTGCCCTGTTCGGCCTGCTCGGGCTGTGGGCGCCGGCGATGACGACGCTGGCCCTGATCATCACCTCGGTGCTGCTGGCGCTGGCAGTGGGCATCCCGGCCGGCATCGTGGCCGGCCGCCGGCCCGGCTTCGAGCGCGCCATCCGGCCGGTGCTCGACTTCATGCAGATCATGCCGGCGTTCGCCTACCTGATGCCGATGCTGCTGCTGTTCGGCATCGGCAACCCGGCGGCGGCGGTGGCCACCACCGTCTACGCCATCCCGCCGGCGGTGCGCATCACGGCGCTGGCCATCCAACGGGTCGACGCGGGCGCCGTCGAGGCGGCCCGCTCACTGGGCTCCACCCCCCGCCAGCTGCTCCGCAAGGTCCAGCTTCCGCTGGCCAAGCGCACCATCCTGCTCGGCGTGAACCAGACCATCATGCTCGCCGTGTCGATGGTCGTCATCGCCTCGGTGATCGGCGCCGGCGGCCTCGGTGACGCCATCTACCAGGCGCTGAACAAGGTCGACGTGGGCGGCGCCTTCGAGGCGGGCCTGGCCATCGTGCTGATGGCGATCGCGCTCGACCGGGTCACCGCGGCCAGCGGCGACGCGGCCCGCGGCCCGCGGATCGCGCCGAACCTGCAGCTGCCGGTGCTGGCCGGCGGGCTCGCCGCGACCGCGGCCGCCGCCGTCGCCGCCCGGCTCGCCGGCCTGGCGCTGTGGCCCAGCACGTGGACGCTCAGCATCTCCGGGCCGATCAACGCGGCCAACGAGAGCGTGCAGGGGGTCATCGGCGACGCCACCGCGTGGATCGGCGCCCGCACCCTCGCGGTCCTGCTCGACCCGCTGCGGCTGGTGCTCACCGAGTCGCCCTGGTGGCTCGTCGTGCTCGCCGCCGCGGCGCTCGGCTGGGTGCTCGGCGGCTGGCGCACCGCCGCGGTCGGCGGCCTCGCCATCCTCGCGACCGGCCTGCTCGGCGCCTGGGAGAACAGCATGGACACGCTGTCCCAGGTGCTCGTCGCCGCGCTGGCCACGGTCGTCGCCGGCTTCGCCGTCGGCGTGCTCGCCGCGCGCAGCGACCGGTTCGCCGCCGTGCTCCGGCCGGTGCTGGACGCGATGCAGACCCTGCCGCCGTTCGTCTACCTCATCCCCGCGGTCGCGCTGTTCGGCATCGGCCGCATCCCGGCGCTGGCGGCCGCCGTCATCTACGCGCTGCCGCCGGTGATCCGGCTGGTCAACGACGGCATCCGGGGCGTCTCCCCGCAGACGGTGGAGGCCGCCCGTTCGATGGGCACCGGCCGCCTGCAGATGCTCCTCAAGGTCCAGCTCCCGCTGGCCCGGCAGTCCCTGCTCCTGGCCGTCAACCAGGGGATCATGATGGTCCTCGCCATGGTGGTCATCGGCGCCCTCGTCGGCGCCGGGGCGCTCGGCTACGGCGTTGTCTTCGGCATGGCCCAGAACCAGTTGGGCCTCGGCCTGACCTCCGGCCTCGCCATCGTCGCGCTGGGACTGTTCCTCGACCGGCTCACCCAGAGCGCCGCGCGGGCCCGATAGGAGGCAACGACCATGACCGAAGCGAGAACCCGGAGCCCGCGTACGCCCGGCCGCCTGCTGCGCCGCCTGCGCGGCGGCGCCAAGGGCGGGTGGCTGAAGGCGGGCGCCCTGGCCGCGGCCGCCACGATGGCGACCTCGTGCGCCGTCCAGGCCAACGACGTGCTGCGCGACCCCAACACGGTGCGCATCGCACTCAACGGCTGGGTCGGCTACGAGGCCAGCGCCGCCGTCCTGGAGCACCTCCTCACCGAGGAGATGGGGTACCAGGTACAGCTGGTCCAGCTGGACGAGCAGCCCTCGTGGCAGGCGCTCGACCAGGGCGCGGTGGACGCCATCGTGGAGAACTGGGGCCATGACGACCTGATGGAGATCTACGGCCCCGACGGCAACGGCACCGTCGTCGACGGCGGCCCGACCGGCAACATCGGCCACATCGGCTGGTACATGCCGGCCTACCTGGAGGAGGAGTACCCGGGCATCACCACCCCCGAGGGGCTCGCCGAGCACGCCGAGATCTTCCAGACACCGGAGAGCGGCGACGCCGGCCAGTTCCTCGCCGGCGCCCCCGGTTTCGTGACCAGCGACCAGGGGCTGATCAACCACTACGGCCTGCCGTTCGAGATCGTCTACGCCGGGTCCGAGGCAGCGCAGCTCACCGAGGTGCGGCAGCGCTACGCCGAAGGCGAGCCGGTGCTGTTCTACGCCCAGGACCCCACCTGGGTGCAGAGCGAGCTCGACCTGGTCCGGGTGGACTTCCCCGAGTGGACCGAGGGGTGCGACGCCGACCCCGAGGACATCGCCTGCGACTACGAGCGGCTGGACCTGAACAAGATCTACCGCACCGGGTTCGCCGACGAGGGCGGCGAGGCGTTCGAGCTGATCGACAACTGGAACTGGACCAACGAGGACCAGAACGAGGTCAGCACCCTCATCGCCGGCGAGGGCATGGATCGGGAAGACGCGGCCGCGCAGTGGGTCGCTGACAACCCGGACGTCTGGCGCCCCTGGATCCCGTGATGCAGAGGCGCGGCCCCGCGGGCCGGGGCGCCGTGTCCGTTCCGCGCACGCCGTGCGGAACGGGACCCTGTATGGGGCGCGTCACGGACCGTGGCCGCATAGGATAGGCAGAACCACCGCGGCGGCGGGCGCAAGCGCCCGCCGCCGCGGCGCTGTCCTGCGGCTGCGGCCCGCTGCGGCGCCTCCGGCATCGGGGACTGCGCCCCGGAGAGCCGCTGCGCCTCGAACAGCGGGAGCAGGACGAACAGCGCCGATCGACCTGCGCCGCCGCCCGGCGGCCCCGCGACGTCCCGGGAGCGAGGAGTCCCCGTGCCCCTGTCCCTGCGCCTGGCCGGCTCCGCCTGCGCGGCGCTTGCCGCCCTGCTGCTCACCGCCGCCTGCGGCGGCCGGGCCGCGGAGCCCGCCGCGCCCGCCGGCGAGGTCCGCATCGCCGTCAACGGCTGGGTGGGCTCGCAGGCCAACGCGGCGGTCGCCGCCCGCCTCCTGGAGCGCGAACTCGGCTACACGGTCGACCTCGTCACCGTCGAGGAGCAGGACGCCTGGCACGACCTGGGCGCCGGCGGCATCGACGCGATCCTGGACAACTGGGGCCGGCCCGGGCTGATGAAGCAGTACAGCGCCCAGGACCCGCCGCTCGTCGTCGACGGCGGGCCGAACGGGACCCAGGGCCGGATCGGCTGGTACGTGCCGGCCTACCTCGCCGAGGAGTACCCGGAGATCACCGCGCCCGACGGGCTGGCCGAGCACACGGACCTGTTCCGCCCGGAGCCCGGCGAGCCCGGCCGCTTCCTCGCCGCCGACCCCGGTTTCATCACCCGCGACCAGGAGCTGATCGACCGCTACGGCCTGGACCTGGAGATCGACTACGCCGGCTCCGAGGAGGCGCAGGTCGAGGAGGTGCGCGCCGCCTACGACCGGCGCGACCCGGTGCTGTTCTACTTCTACGAGCCGCAGTGGCTTTTCGCCGAGCTGGACCTGGTGCGGGTCGATTTCCCGGATGGCGGGTGCGGCGAGACCGGGGACGCCGGCGACGCGGCGTGCACCTACGCGGAGCGGCCCGTCACCAAGGTGTTCTCCACCGAGTTCGCCGAGTCCGGCAGCGCCGCGCACGCCTTCCTCGACGCGTGGCAGTGGACCAACGCCGACCAGGACCGCGTCGCCCAGATGATCAGCGGCGAAGGGCGGGCGCCCGCAGCGGCCGCCGATGCGTGGATCTCCCGCAACGCCGACGCCTGGCGCGAGTGGATGCCCGCCGGGCACTAAGACCGATGCGGCCCGCCGCTCCCCAGGCGCCGCCAGCGCGTTCTGAGCTGATCGGTCGACCAGTACCGCGCTCGCGCGGCCCCGGGTGCGGATGCCGGGGCGGTGCCCCGGGCCCACGGCGAGTGTCGTGTGTTTTGTGGCGGATTCGCCACCGAATCGATAGCGCATTCCGTGCACCTGGCCGAAGCAGTTGCGTTTTTCGCATCTAGAATGGTGCTACACGTCGGATATTTACCGCGTTGCGCGGTCCGCTGCGCCTGGTAGGCGCCGCCCCGTTCGAGCGCTCCGCGGTTTCTGCCGCACTCTGGGTCGCTCTAGGTGAGGACGTATGCGCTCTTTCCCCCGATATCCCCTCCCAGCATCCCGCCCCGCCGGCCCGCGCCGCGGACTGCGGGCGGCGTCCGCCGCTGCCGCAGCGGCGCTCCTGGCAGCCGGCTGCAGCGCCGGTGAGGAACCGGTGGAGGACTCCAAGCAGGTCACCATCGCCGTCAACCCGTGGTCCGGCTACGAGGCCAACGTCGCGGTCCTGTCCTACCTGCTGGAGAACGAACTCGGCGTCACGGTGCAGCTCGAGGAGCTCGACGTCGAGCCGACCTGGCAGGGGCTGGCGGCCGGCAACGTCGACGTCAACCTGGAGAACTGGGGCCGCGACGACCTGATGGAGATCTACGGCGACCCCGACTCGCCGGCGGTCGTCGACGGCGGGGAGACCGGCCTCTACGGCATCCACGGCTGGTTCGTGCCCAGCTACGTCGCCGAGCAGCACCCCGAAGTGATGGACCTGGACGGGCTGAAGGCCAACACCGACGTGTTCGACACGTCGGAGACGTCCGGCGGCACCGGCCGCTTCATCTCCAGCGACCCCCTGTTCCAGAGCCAGGACCAGGGCATGATCAACCACTTCGAGCTGGACCTGGAGATCGACTACGCCGGCTCGGAGGAGGCGCAGATCGACGAGGTGCGCGCCGCCTACGAGCAGGAGCAGCCGGCGCTGTTCTACTTCTACGAGCCCCAGTGGGTCTTCGAGGACCTCGACCTCACCCAGGTCGAGCTGCCGGACTACGTCGACATGTGCGACCTCGACCCCGACGACATCGGCTGCGGGTACCCCTCCTACGAGCTCACCAAGGTCTACAGCACGGACTTCGCCGAGGAGAACGGTGTCGCCTACCAGTTCCTCGACCGCTGGCAGTGGAGCAACGACGACCAGAACGAGGTCGCCAAGATGATCGCCGACGAGGGGCTCTCCTACGACGAGGCCGCCGAGAAGTGGCTCGAGGCGAACGAGGACGTCTGGCAGGAGTGGCTCCCGGCGCAGCAGTGACCGGCCGTCGTCCAGACCGGAGCAGCCTGCGGTCGAGGCGGCTCAGGGCGGCTGGAACCCTCGCCGGGCGGGGGCCTGCCCTTGTCCCCTTCGCGCTACCCGGCGGCGGTCACGCGGCGGTACGGCCTGCCGCCGACGCCATCCCGAGCCACGTGTGCGGGTTGCCCTCCCAGCACCAGCCCAGCTTCGGCGCGCGCTCGCTGATCCACAGGGCCGGCACCCGCCGGTCGCGGCTGCGTGTGCCGCCCAGCGAGAAGCACTTGTTCTTTGCCAGTGCGCCGGGGACCAGTGCGGCCAGCGCGATGCCCTCTTCAATGGTGAGCGGGGTGCGCCCGCGTGCGCGGACTTCGTCCATCGCGGCGGACGGGACCGCGCCGCAGAACTCCTCGCCGCGCTCCACCCCGGTCACCAGGTGGGCGGGGGCGTCCGGAACGTCTGCCTCCGCGGTTGAGGTGAAGCGGTCGAGCGCCCCCTCTTCGTAGTTCCGGTCGATGCGGCCGGGCCGCGGCTCGGTGCGCGCCCGAGGGGCGCGCGGCAGGCGGAGCAGCTCCATGCGCACCGCGATCGGAACGGTGCTGCGCGCCGGCACCAGCAGGAACGGCGCAGCGCCGGGCTCCACCGCACCGGCGATCGCCGCAGTGCGCGGGCGCAGCGGGGCCAGCAGCGCCGCGAAGGCGTCGTCGCCGAGGCCGGACGCGGCACCGTAGCCGAGCTCCAGCAGCAGGGCGAGCTGGCGATCGAACTCTGCGGTCCCTTCGGTGCGGCGCGCGTCGGCGGCGCTCGGGGCGGCGCCGGCCCCGATGGGCGCGGGCGGGGCGGTGTCGGTACGGGTCATGCGGCCTCCCAGAGGGCGGTCGTTGCGGACCGGACGATGCGCCAACGCGGCGCCGCGGCCCGGAACTCCCCGCGGTGGGCAGATCCAGCGCACAGCCAGCCCGGCGCCGGTGCCTGGGCGCCTCCGGAGTACCCGTCGCTGATCGGCGCCGACCGGCCGAGTGATGTCCGCGGTCCTGCGCAGAGAAGGGGCAGGCGCCGCCAGTACGGGGCGCAGCGCCGGAGCCCAGCGCGATGGAGGCGCAGGCGTTCCTGCGACGGAGCACTACGGCGGTGCCGCTGCCGGTTCAGCGCTGCCGGGCCGGCGGCTCGCCCGCGGGCGCGGGACGCATGTATGCGCCGACCAGGCGCGCGATCACCGTGGTCAGGAACAGGGATGCGGCCACGGCCTCCAGCGCCGCCAGCGAGCGGGCCCACGAGCCGACCGGGAGAACGTCGCCGAAGCCCACGGTGGCCATCGTGACATAGGAGAAATAGGTGAGCTGCTGCCAAGTAGTTCCGCCGCCGCCCGCCGTTCCGTCGGTGAAGCTCCCGGGCGCGGCCGTGTCGAGTGCCGCGTAGCCCGCCGCGAACACGCCGCCGAGCAGCACATACACCGCCATGGCGGCGAGGATCAGATCGCCGCCGTGCGCCGCGCTGTGCCGGTAGACGAAGCCGAGCAGTGACAGCGCCAGCACCACCTGAATTAGGGCGCGTTCGCCGGGTGGCTGTCCTGCTGCGCGTCGCCCTGGCACGCCCCTCGCTGCGTTCTCCTCAATCGACAGGGAAAACCCGCCCTGACTCCTTCGTCGGCCTTGCGATGGGTGCACCAGGACACCGCTCGCGACGAACGCCACCCGCCGAAAGCGCCCTCTGCCATCGCGCCGAACAGGCCGATCCGCGCCGGATCGGAGCCGGGATCGGCGGCGGTCCAGGCGCCGAAACCGAGCAGTGTTCCCGCGGCGACCGCCAACCCGCCCACGCGCACCCGCGACTCGCGCACCAGCGCTGTCCCGATCGCGACGAGCGCCGCGTAGGCCAGCAGGTACAGCCCGAACCAGAACCGCCCGTACTCGGTCACCGGGTAGCCGAACTGCAGCAGCACGACCGCCGCCAGCAGCCCGCCCAGCAGCCGTGTCCGCCCCATTGGCACCCCCGCCCCGATGCTCGCGCGCCACCCTGCCCGGCGCGCCCCGACGCGCCGGGAAGTGCGCCGCCTGAAGGCGGTACCGCCGCGCAAGGCGGGGTTCGCCCGGTACGCCGGGATGGGGCTTGTGCAGCCGCCGGCAGTGCGTTCAGCGGCCCCGCGGAATCCGGCAGCGCCGGAGGGGGACGCGAGAGCTTCCCGCCCGCCGGACAGGGTCGCCGGCTGCCCGTGGGCCGCCGCGGAGCCGCAGCCTCGGGGGAATCGGCCGGTCAGTGCTCGTGGCGGTAGCGCTGGGCGACCCAGTAGATGTTCAGGCAGGTGGCGGCGAACGCGGCGGCGAATACGAAGGTGAGAACGGCGCTCTGCGCCCAGGTCCAGGCGAGGACGGTGGCGACCAGGAGGACGGCGGCGCCGAATACAGCGAGTACCAGGCGGAAGGCGAGAGCGCTCTTCGGCCGGTCGTGGCTGCCCAGGGGCGCGGTCAGGCGGCCGCGCCGCTTCGGTCCGTGTGCGCCGTGCGCGGCGCCCGCGCTGTCGGCCATGGCTCCGGTCCCGTCTGTCGCTGGGGTGGTCTTCGGAAACGCACCCGGGCGGCTCCCAAGAGCGCAGTTCGCAGCCCGAGGTGCCGTCTCCTTCCAGTTTAGGACCGTCCGGTGCGCGGCCACCAGTGGCCGCGGCGGACGCGCGCGCCCCACCCTCCCTCCGCGGGGGAACCGAGAGGATAGGCGCGCACGGGGAGGTTCCGGTGTGGTCGGGAACTTCAGCGCGGGGGAGCCAGCCGCGCTGCAGGGCCGGGCGGGCCGCGGCGCCCTGCGTGCTGAGCCAGTCGAGCCGCGCGGACCACGAGGAGAGGCGCCATGACCCCACCCCGCGTACCAGGGCGATCCGACGGCCCCGACGGTGGCGCGGGCGGCGTCGGCGGCGGATTCGCGGACGGCCCTGCCCGCCCTCCGGGGGACGGGCAGGGCGGTACCGGTGCGTTCGGAACCCAGGGCGGGCCCGGGGGAGCGAGTCCGGTGTGGAGCGGCCCGGCCCCTGAACCGCCGCTGCCGAGCGTCGCGTCGGCGCCGGCCGGCTCGCCCTACCACCTGCTCGCCCGCAACGCCTGGAACTCCTGGTGGCGGCCGATCGCCGGCACCGTCCTGATCGGTGTGCCGGCCGTAGTCCTGATCGTCGGGCTGGCCATGGCCGCGGCGATCGCCGGCGCGGTGCGCGGGGTCGACGTGAGTGACCCGGTGGCGCTGGCCACCGAAATGCCGCTCATCACGCTCGGCACCACCCTGCTCGGGCTCGCCTTGGTGCTGCCGCTGGTGCCGTTCGCAGCCCGCTTCGTGCAGCGGCGGCCGGCCGGCAGCACCAGCTCGGTCGCCGGGCGGTTCCGCTGGCGGTGGGCGCTCCGCTGCGCCGGAGCCGCGGCGGTCGCGATCGCCGCCTGCTACGCCGCCGACGCCGGCTTGGCGGCCGCGACCGGCGGAGCGATCGACGAGGCCGTGCTCGGCGCCGGCGCGCAGCCGGCCGCGCTGTCGGTCTTCCTGCCGGCGGCCCTGCTCATCCTGGCCCTGGTGCCGTTCCAGGCCGCGGCCGAGGAGTACGTCTTCCGCGGCTGGCTGCTGCAGGCGTTCGGCGCCTACTTCCGTACGCCGTGGCCGGCCATCGTGCTCGGCTCCGTCGTGTTCATGGCGCTGCACGGGTACACGGGCTGGGGCGCCGCCTGGATCTGCCTGTGGGCGGTGTCGCTGGGCTGGATCACCGTGCGGACCGGCGGCTTGGAAGCGGCCGTGGCGATGCACGTCCTGCACAACGTGGTGGGGATGCTGATCGCGGCTGCTCTGGGCGAGGCGGGAGCAGTGCTCGACCA
Source organism: Nocardiopsis coralliicola (assembly GCF_054779695.1). Taxonomy (NCBI): domain Bacteria; kingdom Bacillati; phylum Actinomycetota; class Actinomycetes; order Streptosporangiales; family Nocardiopsidaceae; genus Nocardiopsis; species Nocardiopsis coralliicola. The sequence goes on from NZ_BAAGXT010000006.1 coordinate 70,104, forward strand.
GGGTGCGGTCCCCGGGGAGGCCGTGGTGGGGCTCGGCGTGCAGACGGTGGTGTTTCTCGTGCTGATCGAGGCCATGGTGCGCCGCGGCGCCGTCCAGACGGTCTCCGGCCGCGCGCCGCGCCCGCGCGCGGGCTGACGACCGGCTGCTCGGGCCGAATGTGTGCTGCGGTGCGGCCCCCGGACGGGTCGTCTGTCGCCACTCCGGCGTTCTCGGAGCGGGACGCCCCCTGACGCCGCAGGGCCCCGGTCGGGTGACCGGGGCCCTGCGGCGTGTGTGCGGCGCTGCGGCCCGCGTCCGGTCAGGCGTCCAGGACGGCCGGCAGGGTCGCGGTGTGGGCGGCGCGCAGGTCGTCGGCCTCGGCGGTGAAGGAGCCGGCCGCGGAGGTGACCTCCAGGGCGGTGCCGCCGACGGTGCCGATGCGGGTGGACGGCACGCCGTGCCGCGACACAAGCTCGGCGAAGGCGGCCTCGGCGTCCGGGCGGACCGCGACGACCGCGCGCGCCGTGGACTCGCTGAACAGAGCGATGAACGGGTCGGCGAGTGCGCCCTCGGCGCCGGTCAGGTCGATCCGGCAGCCCGCGCCGGCGCGCAGCACCGACTCGGCGAGCGCGACGCCCAGGCCGCCGTCGGACAGGTCGTGCGCCATCGCGGCAACGCCGTAGGACGCGGCGTCGGCCAGCAGCGCTCCGAGGCGGGCCTCCGCACCGAGGTCGACCGCCGGCGGCAGCCCGCCCCGGTGGCCGTGCACGGTGTCGGCCCAGGCTGAGCCGCCCAGCTCGGCGCGGGTCTCGCCGAGCAGGTAGAGCGCGGCGCCGTCGTGCTCGGGGCGGAACGCGCCGTCCAGGCGGTCGTGCACGTCGTCGATGACGCCGAGGACGCCGATCACCGGGGTCGGGTCGATCGCCTCCTCGCCGGTCTGGTTGTAGAAGCTCACGTTGCCGCCGGTGACCGGTGTGCCCAGGGCCTTGCAGCCCTCGGCGAGGCCGCGGGCCGCCTCGGCGAACTGCCACATGACCGCCGGGTCCTCGGGCGAGCCGAAGTTGAGGCAGTTGGTGACCGCCAGCGGCCGGGCACCCGTCGCGGCGACGTTGCGGTACGCCTCGGCCAGCGCCGCCTGCGTTCCGGTGAACGGGTCGAGCCGGGTGTAGCGGCCGTTGCCGTCGGTGGCCAGCGCAACGCCGCGGTCGGAGTCGTCGCTGATCCGGATCATGCCGCCGTCGTCGGGCGTGCGCAGCACCGTGTTGCCCAGGACGTAGCTGTCGTACTGCTGGGTGATCCAGCGCGGGTCGCAGATCCCCGGCGCGGCGAGCACCTGCAGCAGCTGGGCGCGGAGCGCGTCTGCGCCGTCCGGCCGGGCCAGAGCGTCCGGGGTGTCGGCCTGGAGCGCGTCCAGTGCGGCGGGGCGCGCGAACGGCCGCTGGTAGACCGGGCCCTCGTCGGCGGCGGTCCGCGGCGGCAGGTCCACGATGGTCTCGCCGTGCCAGGTCATCCTGAGCCGGCCGCCGCGCTCGGCCTCCTCCGGCGTGACGTCGGTGACCTCGCCGATCACCGCCGCCTCGACGTTCCACTTCGCGCAGACCGCGAGGAACGCCTCGAGCCGCTCCGGCGCCACGACCGCCATCATGCGCTCCTGCGACTCGCTCATCAGGATCTCTTCCGGAGTGAGCGTGGAGTCGCGCAGCGGCACGCGGTCGAGTTCGATGCGCATGCCGCCGGTACCGCCGGCGGCGAGCTCGGTGGTGGCGCAGGAGACGCCGGCCGCGCCGAGGTCCTGGATGCCGACGACGAGGTCGGCGGCGAACAGCTCCAGGCTGCACTCGATCAGCAGCTTCTCCAGGAACGGGTCGCCGACCTGGACGCTGGGCCGCTTCTGCTCGCTGGTGTCGTCGAAGGTGGCGCTGGCCAGCACTGACGCGCCGCCGATCCCGTCCGGTCCGGTGGTGGCGCCGAACAGCACCACCTTGTTGCCGGGGCCGGGCGCCTGCGCCAGCTTGATGTCGTCGTGGCCCATCACGCCCACGCACAGCGCGTTCACCAGCGGGTTGCCGGCGTAGCCCGCGCCGAAGCCCACCTCGCCGCCGATGTTGGGCAGGCCCAGGCAGTTGCCGTAGAAGGAGATGCCGGAGACGACGCCGGGCAGCACGCGGCGGGTGTCCGGCGCGTCCAGCGGACCGAACCGCAGCGCGTCCATCACCGCGACGGGCCGGGCGCCCATCGTGAGGATGTCGCGGACGATGCCGCCGACGCCGGTGGCCGCGCCCTGGTGCGGCTCGACATAGGAGGGATGGTTGTGCGACTCGATCTTGAAGGTGACGGCCTTGCCCTCGCCCACGTCGACGACGCCGGCGTTCTCCCCCATGCCGACGAGCAGCGCGTCGGACTCCGGCGCGAGCTCACCGAACTGCTTCAGGTGCACCTTGGAGCTCTTGTAGGAGCAGTGCTCGCTCCACATCACCGAGTAGATCGCCAGCTCCGCCGCCGTGGGGCGGCGCCCGAGGATCGCGCGGACGCGGGCGTACTCGTCCTCGGCCATACCCAGCTCGGCATAGGGCTGCGGGGTGTCCGGGGTGGCCTGGGCGGTCGCCACGGTGTCGGCGGCGCGGGTCTGCGTGGGCTGCGACATGCTCTCTCGTGTTCCGTTCGGTGCAGGGCGGGCGTGCGGAGAAGGCTGCGGAGGCGGGTGGCGCGTGCGGCTACCGGCCGCCAGGGCAGGGGCGACCGGCGGCCCCGGCGCCGCAGGGCCGGGTGCGGCGGGGCAGGGAGCTTCCGCAGGCGGCGCTCCGCGGCACGGAAGGGTCAGGTGACACTGAAGAGGACCAGGGACGCCGGAACCGCGTCGCCGTGCGGGACGCTGCTGGCCATCACGATGGACTCGCCGTCGGTGAGGCTGTACTCGTGCTCCGGGAGCTCCTCGTCTTCGGTGCCCTCCGGAACGACCTCCTGCCAGCCGGAGTCCTCGAGGTCGCCGCGCGCGGAGGAGAGCGCCTCCTCGGCGCTGAGCTCCTCACCGCCGGCGTCGAGGCCGACGGTGCGGAAGCAGTCCGCTGCCTGGCCCGGCTGCTGCTGGCACTCCTGCCCCAGGTCGACGTAGGTCAGCGGCGCCGAGGGATCGCCGAGGACCTGGAGCGACGGCGCCTCGGCCTGAGCGGACGGCTCCTGCTGCTCCTCCGGCGAGGGCGAGTTGAGCGAGCTGATCACGCCGACGGCGCCCGTCGCGACCATGCCCACGATGATCAGCCCGACCAGCACCAGCATCGTCTTGCGCGACCGCAGCAGCCCCATCATCGGGGTCATCGGGGCGCTGCCCCCGCGAGCCCGGCGTCCGGCGCCGTGCCGAGGGCCGCAGCCAGCACCGAGGTGAAGAAGCCCAGCCCGTCCTCGGACGGTCCGGTGAGCGCCTCCACGGCGTGCTCGGGGTGCGGCATGAGGCCGACGACGTTGCGGTGCTCGCTGGTGACGCCGGCGATGTCGCGGTCCGACCCGTTGGGCGCGCCGCCCACGTAGCGGACCACGACCCGGCCCGCGGCCTCGAGCTCGTCGAGGACCCCGGCGGGCGCCGTGTAGCGGCCTTCACCGCTCTTGAGCACCGTGGTCAGCTCCTGGCCGGCCGCGTAGTCGCGGGTCCAGGCGGTGTCTGCCGACTCCACCCGGAGGCGCTGCTCAGCGGTGATGAAGTGCAGGGAGGCGTTGCGGGTCAGGGCGCCCGGCAGCAGTCCGCTCTCGCAGAGGATCTGGAAGCCGTTGCAGATTCCCAGCACGGGCAGCGCGCCGGAGCGGGCGGCGGGCGCGATCTCGCCCATGATCGGCGCGAACCGGGCGATGGCGCCGCACCGCAGGTAGTCGCCGTAGGAGAAGCCGCCGGGCAGGATCACGGCGTCGACGCCGCGGAGATCGGCGTCGCCGTGCCAGAGGGGCACCGGCTCGCCTCCCGCGATGCGGACCGCGCGCGCCGCGTCCTTGTCGTCGAGGGAACCAGGGAAGGTGACGACGCCCACACGGGCTGTCATGGGCACTCTCCGAAGAATGTGTCGGTGCGAGCGGCCGGCTGCCTGGGCGCCGGGGGAGTCGCGGCAAGGGGCTCTCCCACGCACGACACTACCCGCACCGTGCGCCGGCCGGCGCCGGAGGGCAGCGGTTGGCGGCGAGGTCAGCGGGTGTGCGGGGCGGAGGCACTGGTCCCGCGGCGGCCCGGGCTGCGCGGTCCGGCGCCCTGGGGCGTGTTCGGTGGACAGCTGCCCTTGCGCGACGAACGCCACCCACCACACTCGCCCTAGCGGCCCGCCTCGGCCGGCTCCGCGGTGCTCGCGCCGGGGTCCGCACCGGTGGGAGCGGCGGTGCCGGCCGCGTTCGGCGGGGCCCGCCGGAGCGGCGGGGCGGCGACGGAGACCGGGTCGGCGCCGGGCCGGCCGCTGCCGCGGCGGGAGGCGGCGGCAGTGGCGCCGGGTGCGGATCCGCTCGCTCCCTCGGCGCTGTCCGGCCCGTCCGGATCGGCCGGCTGCTCCGGCTCAGCGGGCAGCGGTTCGCGCAGCAGAACGCGGATCGACCCGGTCCGGCCGGGCGGCGGACCGCTGAACTCCACGTGGTCGACGAGCGCGTGCATCATCGCGACCCCGCGGCCCGACTCGGCCGATCCGTCCGGCAGCGCGGACGGGGGCTCCGGGAACCCGGTGCCCTCCTGGACGACCTCGATCGAGCACGCGCCCGCGGCGACCCGCACCTCCACGGAGTAGAACGGCGCCGTGCCGTGCTCGACGACGTTGGTGCACGCCTCGGCGGCCGCGGTGAGGAATCGGAATGCCCGGTCGCCGCCGACGCCCTGCCGGTGCAGCGCCGCCTCGACGATGCGCCGCATGATCGGCACCGAGCCGGTGTGTGCCGGAAGCGCGATGCTCACTTCGCGGTCCATGTGCACCCCCGTCCTCACCGAAGCGATGCCCGGTGCGGAGCGGGAGAAAACGGGAGCAGCCGCCCGCGCGGGGTGAGATCGTGCACGTGGCGGGGGCTGCAGCGGGCCGGATCCGGCCCGCCGGGTGTCAGGCGACGCGCAGCGTGAAGTCTTCGATGACGGGGTTGGCGAGCAGCGTCTCGGCCATCCGCCGGACCTCGGCCAGCTTCGCCTCGTCGGCTTCGCCCTCCAACTCGACCTCGAACCGCTTGCCCTGGCGGACCTGGGCGACGCCCTCGAAACCGAGGCGCTCGCAGGCGCCCACAACCGCGGTGCCCTGCGGGTCCAGGATCTCCGGCTTGAGCATGACGTCGACGATGACGCGGGCCACGTGGTCCTCCACCTCGGATAAGCACTTTTGCGGGGGCGGAGATCAGCGTACGGTACGCCCGGCGTTCTCCCTGCTGCGCGGGGGGTTCGCGGAGGCGGCCGACCGGCCGCCGCGGGCGCCGGGCGGGCCCGCCCGGACCTGACCGGAACAGGCCGCCCCGCCCGGTCGGGTGTCCTCCGGTCGGTGTGCGGGAACCCACACCGAGAGGGCGCGCCGCGTGCAGCCCCCGCTTCCCAGGGGCTCCGGCGGCACCCGGAGGGGACCGCGGGGGCGGGTGACCGGCATCACCGAGAAAGGTGTCATCATTGGGCGCTACTGTTCGCGTCTAACAGTTCGGTACCGATCGGTATCGATCACCGGTCGTCCTAAGGGGGAATCTTGACGACCATCGAACTGGAACGCACCGGAACCGGCGGCGAGCCGGAGCAGCTCGACTTCGCCGCGGCGGTGACCCCGTACGCCGATCAGCTCTACCCGACCGCGCTGCGGATGACCCGCAACGCCGCCGACGCCGAGGACCTGGTCCAGGAGACGTTCGCCAAGGCGTTCGCCAACTTCCACCAGTTCCGGGCGGGGACCAACCTCCGCGCCTGGCTGTACCGCATCCTCACCAACACGTTCATCAACGGCTACCGCAAGAAGCAGCGCGAGCCCCGCCAGGACACCACCGACGAGATCAAGGACTGGCAGCTCGCCGCGGCCGAGGCGCACACGTCGACCGGGTTCCGCTCGGCCGAGGCCGAGGTCATGGACCGGATGCCGGACACGGCGATCCGGGCCGCGCTGGCGGACCTGCCGGAGGACTTCCGGATGGTCGTGTACCTCGTCGACGTCGAGGGCTACTCCTACAAGGAGGTCGCGGCGCAAATGGACACCCCGCTGGGGACCGTGATGTCGCGGCTGCACCGCGCCCGGCGCCAGCTCCGCGAGCAGCTCGCCGACCTGGGGCGCGAGCGGCGCATCGGCACCGCGGCCTGAGACGCGCCCCGGCGCCCTGCCGCGGGGCGCCCTGACCGCGCGGCCGCCGGCCCCGAGCGGCGCGGGCCGCCCGTTCCCGCAGCGGGGGCGGAGCGCAGGCCCGCCGTCCGCGGCCCCGAGTCCACTACTCTGCGTGGTCAATCGTTTCACCATTCGTGGCCGATCCGGCCGGTCCGGGTCGGCCTCCGCTGTCTCCGGGGGCGCACCCGGGATGGTCGGTCGTCCGATTTCTTTGTTCGGACGACCTTGTTTTTTCTAGGAAGTCCTGGTAGTTGCGGTTTTCGCGCCCTCGTGGATCATGGGGCACCAGGCGAAAAGGCGGCACTGGGGCTTGCGCCGGGCATGGTGAGGTCTGTCACGATATGTGGAGGGCTGCCCGCTCGGACCCGTTACCCCGGGTGAGCGGGCGGAGGATCGGCCGATCAGCGCCCACCCGCGCGCCGTCGGCCCCGACAGACCCGAGGAGCGACAGGTGTCCGACACCACCGCGCACGACGAACCGGAGCTCGTACAGCTCCTGACCCCCGACGGGGAGCTGCGGACCCATCCCGACCACCCGTTCGAGATCACCGGTGAGGAGGCGCGCGGGCTCTACCGGGACATGGTCCTCGTCCGCCGCTTCGACGGCGAGGCCGTCGCGCTGCAGCGCCAGGGCGAGCTGGGCCTGTGGGCCTCGCTGCTCGGCCAGGAGGCCGCCCAGATCGGGTCGGCCCGCGCACTGCGCGGCAGCGACATGGCCTTCCCGTCCTACCGCGAGCACGGCGTCGCCTGGTGCCGCGGCATCCAGCCCCGCGAGCTGCTCGGCATGTTCCGCGGCGTCACCAACGGCGGCTGGGACCCGCACGAGCACGGGCTGCACCTGTACACCATCGTCATCGGCGCCCAGGCGCTGCACGCCACCGGGTACGCGATGGGCGTCCAGCGCGACGGCGCCGTCGGCGAGGACGGCGAGGCCGTCATCGCCTACTTCGGCGACGGCGCCACCAGCCAGGGCGACACCAACGAGGCGTTCAACTACGCCGCGGTCAACAACGCCCCGGTGGTGTTCTTCTGCCAGAACAACCAGTGGGCGATCTCGGAGTCGCTGGAGCGCCAGTCGCGGGTGCCGATCTACCGCCGCGCAGCGGGCTTCGGCTTCCCCGGCGTCCGGGTGGACGGCAATGACGTCTTCGCCACCCTCGCGGTCGCCCGCTCGGCGCTGAACGCCGCCCGCGAGGGCCAGGGGCCGACGCTCATCGAGGCCTTCACCTACCGGATGGGCGCCCACACCACCAACGACGACCCGTCCCGCTACCGCTCCTCCGCCGAGCTGGAGGAGTGGAAGGCCAAGGACCCGATCGCCCGCCTCCGCGCCTACCTGGAGAAGAGCGGCCTGGGCGACGCGGAGTTCTTCGCCGCCGTCGACGCGGACGCCGACGCGCTCGGCGAGCGGGTGCGCACCGAGTGCCGTGCGCTGCCCGACCCCGAGCCGCTGACGCTGTTCGATGAGGTCTACGCCGAGGAGCACGCCGAGCTCGACCGCCAGCGGGCGGAGTTCGCCGACTACCTCGCGTCCTTCGAAACCGCCGGTGCCGAAGGAGGGCGCTGACCATGACCGACCTCACGATCGGCAAGGCGATCAACGCCGGCCTGCGGCGCGCCATGGAGACCGACCCCAAGGTGCTGGTGATGGGGGAGGACGTGGGCCGCCTCGGCGGCGTCTTCCGCGTCACCGACCAGCTGCACAAGGACTTCGGCGGCGACCGCGTCATCGACACCCCGCTCGCCGAGTCCGGCATCGTCGGCACCGCGATCGGCCTGGCCATGCGCGGCTACCGGCCGGTCTGCGAGATCCAGTTCGACGGCTTCTTCTTCCCGGCCACCAACCAGACCTTCACCCAGCTCGCCAAGATGCGCCGCCGCTCCATGGGCACCCTGTCCATGCCGGTCGTGCTGCGCATCCCCTACGGCGGCGGGATCGGCGCGGTGGAGCACCACAGCGAATCGCCGGAGGCCTACTTCGCGCACACGGCCGGCCTGCGCGTCGTCACCGTGGCCACCCCGTCCGACGCCTACTGGATGGTCCAGCAGGCCATCGCGTCGGACGACCCGGTCGTCTTCCTGGAGCCGAAGCGGCGGTACTACGAGAAGGGCGCCGTGGACACCGATGCGGCGCTGGCGGACGCGGTCCCGATGGGCGCGGCCCAGGTGGCCCGCCCCGGCACCGACGTCACCCTGCTCGCCTACGGCCCGATGGTGAAGACGGCCCTGCAGGCCGCCGAAGCCGACGACGAGCACTCCATCGAGGTCGTCGACCTGCGCTCGGTCGCTCCGGTCGACTACGCCGCCATCGCCGCGTCGGTACGCCGCACCGGCCGCTGCGTGATCGCCCACGAGGCGCCGACCGCGCACGGCGTGGGCGCGGAGATCGCCGCCCGCGTCACCGAGGAGTGCTTCTACCACCTGGAATCGCCCGTCATCCGGGTCGGCGCGTTCGACACCCCCTACCCGCAGTCCCGCCTGGAGGAGCACTACCTGCCCGATCTGGACAGGATCCTCGACGGCGTCGACCGCGCGTTCACCTACTGATCGGGAAGTCGGAGTCGAGATGGCGAACACCGCAGTGCAGAGCTTCCGGCTGCCCGACGTCGGCGAAGGGCTCGTCGACGCGGAGATCCTCCAGTGGTACGTCCAGCCGGGCGACCAGGTCGAGGTCAATCAGATGATCTGCGAGATCGAGACCGCGAAGGCGGCGGTCGAGCTGCCCAGCCCCTACGCGGGCACCGTCGTGTCCCTGCTCGCCAAGGAGGGTGCGACCGTCGAGGTCGGCGCGCCCATCATCACCATCGGCGACGGGGCCGCGGCCGCGGCCAGTGCCGCCGGCGCGGCGGACTCCGCGGAGGAGGAGCGCGAGCAGCCGCTGGTCGGCTACGGGGAGAAGGCCTCCTCCACCCGCCGCCGTGCCCGCCGGCGCCCGGCCCCCGCCGAGCAGGCGGCGCCGCAGCAGCCGCAGCCGCAGACTGGCGCGCCGGCCGCTGCGGAGCCCGCTGCCGAAGCTGCGCCCGCTCCGGCCGCGGCCGCAGTGAACGGGCACGGTGCGCCGTCCGCCGCTGAGCCGGGCGGACCGGTGCTGACCAAGCCGCCGGTGCGCAAGCTCGCCAAGGACCTCGGCGTCGACCTGCGTGCCGTGGTGCCCACCGGCGACGGCGGCGTCGTCACCCGCGACGACGTGCGGCGCAGCGCCGAAGGGGCGGCGGCGCCGGCCGCGCAGGAGGCGCCGCCGGCGGCCGCGTCCGCGGCCCGCCCGGACCGGTCGGCGCTGGAGGAGCGGATCCCGGTCAAGGGGGTGCGCAAGCGCACCGCCGCGGCGATGGTGGACAGCGCGTTCACCGCGCCGCACGTCACCGAGTTCCTGCAGGTCGACGTCACCCGCACGATGAAGGCGGTGCGCCGGCTGCGCGAGCGGCCGGAGTTCGCCGACGTGAAGGTGTCGCCGCTGCTGCTCGTGGCCCGGGCGCTGCTCACCGCGGTGCGCCGGCACCCGGGGGCCAACGCGTCCTGGGACGAGCAGGCGCAGGAGATCGTGGTGAAGCACTACGTCAACCTCGGCATCGCCGCGGCGACCGAGCGCGGCCTGATCGTTCCCAACATCAAGGACGCCCACGCGCTCCCGCTGCCGGAGCTCGCGGCGGCGCTGCAGGGCCTGACCGAGGCGGCCCGGGCGGGCTCGACCGCGCCGGCGGACATGACGGGCGGCACGATCACCATCACCAACGTGGGCGTGTTCGGCGTCGACGCGGGGACGCCCATCCTCAACCCCGGCGAGGCCGCGATCCTGGCGTTCGGCCAGATCCGCGACATGCCGTGGGCCCACAAGGGCGAGCTGGCCCTGCGCAAGGTCACGACGCTGTCGCTCTCCTTCGACCACCGCCTCATCGACGGCGAGCTCGGCTCCAAGGTCCTGCGCGACATCGGCGCCATCCTCGAAGACCCCGAGGGCCTCGCCTTGGCCTGGGGCTGACCTCCCGCGGCCGCCCCGCGCAGGGCGGGGCGGCCGCGGATCCGTCGGCGCGGGATATCAGGCGTCGAAGCCGCTGGGAGAGCGGCCGCGGACGGGGGCCGAGCCGGCCCGGGGAGGGACTACAGCGCGAGCGCGGCGCGGAGACCGGCGTTCACCGTGGTCATGGTGGCGAAGCTCAGAGCGCCGATGTCCTCGGCGAGCTCATCCGGGTACAGCAGGGTGATCTCATCGCGAAGAACGCGCCCGACGAGGGGGCGGTCTGCGGGGCCGAGGGGAACGACACCGGTCCGGGGCTCTTCAAGCGTTGTCCGGCGCACCTCGAGGAAGTTGCCGAGCGATCGGTTGCGCGAGTTGTCGGAGACAATCAAGAAGGGCTTCCGGCCGATGCCGTCGAGGCCGACCCAGTAGACCCGTCCGCGGACCGGAGCCGCTCGGCAGCCTCGGGAGACATGCGGCGGCGGGCGCGCAGAGCGGCGTGCACTGCACGGTCCTCCTCGTCCTGCTCGCCGGCGATCGCGGCATACTCGGCGTCGAGCAGTTCCTCGGCCACAGCGCGGCGGCCGAGTTCAACGAGTGAGCTGAGCGTCGCGGCTTCGGACAGTTCGCCTCCGGGTGGAGCGGCCTCAGCGCGGACGAGCGCGGCGCGCTCTGGAGAGCCGGTGCGCCGGGCGGCGCGGACGAACTCGCGGAGGTCCTCGGTGATCGGGACGGCGGCGCGGTGCGGCCGCCGCTTGTGCGGTGGCGTGCCGGTGTCATTCTGCATGAGAGCCATGCCTCCGATCACGTCGCACGCCTGGTCGCCATGTGGGCATTCTGGCTCCGGCGCCGGTTAACCGGGCAGTGCGGTGCCGGCCGGGGTGAGCGTGCGCTTCTCCGCGAAGGCGACGCGGCCGGAGAGGTCCACCGTTCCGTCCGGGCCCGGGCGAGTGGCGATGACCGACGAGCGGCCCTGGCGGATGGTCAGCGGCCGGTTCAGGCGGGAGGCCAGGACCAGGGCGGCAGCGCCGGTCGCCTCATCCTCGGCGACGCCGCCCGGACGGCGGGGGAAGCCGCGGGCGCGCACCTCGCCGGCCGACTCGTCGAGCCACGCCCAGGAATAGAGCCAACCCTCACCCGGCGGCGGTGACGGCAGGGCGTCGACGGCTTCCGGAGACCGGTACTGCTCGGTGCGGCGCCCTGCCGCCCACTCCGGCCGGGCGCGCAGCCGGAGCGGGCCGTCCGGGCCCTCGTCCTCCCAGGTGGGCACAGGGCCCGCCGGCGGGTGCAGCACGGCGGCGTCCTGCCCCGCGCGGCGCAGCAGCCAGGCGGCACCCAGCAGGGGGTGGCCGGCGAAGTCCAGCCGCGTGCCGGGGGTGTGGATGTCGACGCCGCGGCCGGCCGGCGCGTCCGCGGCGGCGCCTTCCGCCGGGAGCGGCGGGTCGATGTAGATCGTCTCGCTGAACCCGAGCCGGGCCGCCAGCGCTGCGCGGTGGGACTGGTCCGGGAGTGCGGCGCCATCGGGGACGACGCCGAGGAGGTTGCCCCCGCTGCCGTCGGGCGCGGTGAACACGCGGAGGATGTAGAGGTCGAGGCTGCGGGGGATGGTTGGCGAATCCACGTCTAGATTCAACCAGCTTCGCCCGAGAGCGGGGCCCATGCGCCCCGTGCGCGTGTCCGTTCCGCTACGGGTGGTTCCGCCCGGAGCCGGAGGGTGGTAAACGACCGTAGTGCACACTTCCGTGCACGCCGCGTGCCGGACGGCGCGACAGGCTCGGCCGCCCCCTCGGAAGGAGCCCGCACGGGTGACCATCATCGACTTCCTCACCGCACGGCTGGACGAGGACGCGCGTGCGGCGCACGCCGCATCGCCCGGCACTGGGGGGCCGCCGCGCGCCCGCGCCGACGTCGCCGCGAAGAAGCGCATCGTCGCCGAGTACGCGCGCGCCCGCCAGGAGGGCCTGGCCGTGGCGGCGAGTGCCGACGGGGGGTCGCTGGGCGCCCTCTACGCGTGGCGGCGCGCGGTCGAGCACCTCGCGGCGGTCTACGCCAGCCATCCCGACTACGACGACACCTGGCGCGTGTAGGGCGTGCCGGGTGGACAGCTGTCCTGCTGCGCATCGCGACGAACGCCATCCACCCAGCACGCCCCGGGCGTTCCGGGCGGCCACCTGTCCTGCTGCGCGGCGCCCTGGCACGCCCCTAGCGGCGTTCTCCGCAGCCGAGGAGCCGAGTAGGGAAGACGGGCCCGCCCGGACTCCCCACCGGCCGCGCGGCGGGGGCACCCGGCGGCACCGCTCGCGGCGACCGCCGCCCACCTGACACGCCCTGCCCCCCCCGATTGCAGCCCCAGGGATCGGTATGGGGTCGGTCAAAAAGTGCGGGTTGTCCTTCTCTGTCGGGAAAGAGTGCCTAGCGTGTACTGAGAGTGACCGGGATCTGCGTTCCGGTGTCCATTCTCAGGAGGCCCCATGGCGCTGTACAAGACCGACCGCGGTCGGGGTGAGCGCTTCGACGATGTCTTTGCGTCCCCGCTCAGTGAGGCACCGCTGCCGAAGTACCGGATCCCGGAGCACGAGTCGTCGCCGCGGGTCGCTCGCGAACTCGTGCACGACGAGCTGTCCCTGGACGGGGACTCGTCGCAGAACCTGGCCACCTTCTGCACCACGTGGGCGGATGACGAGGCACGCCGGCTGATGGCCGAGAGCCTCGACAAGAACATGATCGACAAGGACGAGTACCCGCAGACCGCGGAGATCGAGGCGCGCTGCGTCCACATCCTCGCCGACCTGTGGAACTCGCCCGAGGAGCAGAGCACCATGGGCTGCTCCACCACCGGCTCCAGTGAAGCCGCCATGCTCGGCGGGCTCGCCATGAAATGGCGGTGGCGGGAGCGCCGCCGGGCGGAGGGCGGCGACACCTCCCGGCCCAACCTGGTGTGCGGCCCGGTCCAGGTGTGCTGGGAGAAATTCGCGCGCTACTTCGACGTCGAGCTCCGCCAGGTGCCGCTGGAGGAGGGCGCCACCGGCCTGCGCCCGCACCAGCTGCGCGACCACGTCGACGAGAACACCATCGGCGTGGTGGCCATCCTCGGCGTGACCTTCACCTGCGACTACGAGCCGGTGGCCGATCTGGCCACCGAGCTCGACGCGATCCAGCGCGACACCGGCCTCGACATCCCCATCCACGTCGACGCCGCCAGCGGCGGGTTCATCGCCCCGTTCTGCCAGCCGCACCTGGAGTGGGACTTCCGGGTCGACCGCGTCGCCTCGATCAACGCCTCCGGGCACAAGTACGGTCTCGCGCCGCTCGGCGTGGGCTGGGTGGTCTGGCGCACGGCCGAACTTCTGCCGGAGGACCTGGTCTTCCGGGTCAACTACCTCGGCGGCGACATGCCGACCTTCGCGCTCAACTTCAGCCGGCCCGGCGGCCAGATCATCACCCAGTACTACAACTTCATGCGGCTCGGCCGCGAGGGCTACCGGAAGATCCAGCAGAGCTGCCTGGACACCGCTGCGCAGCTCGGCCGGGACCTGGCCGGGATGGGACCGTTCACCCTGCTCTACGCGGGCGAGGGCGCGCTGCCTGCGGTCTCCTGGACGCTGACCGACCCCAGCGCGCCGTTCACGCTCTACGACCTGAGCGACCGCCTGCGCGTGCGCGGCTGGCAGGTCCCGGCCTACCCGCTGCCGCCCGAGCGGCAGGAGACGGTGATCCAGCGCGTGCTCATCCGGCACGGTACCGGCGCGGACAAGGCCGCGCTCCTCGCCGACGACGTCCGGCGGTCGCTGCAGGACCTCACCGAGTCCGGCGCCAAGGGGCCGGGGACGCGGATCGGGTTCCACCACTGATGGCCGCCGAACCGCGGATCCACCCGGACGCGCGGAAGCCGACCGGGCGCGGCACCATCACCGTGTGGAGCATGGCGCTGCTGATGTCCGCCGCGGTCGTCACTAGCCTCCGCGGCCTGCCCAACATGGCCAAAGAAGAGCTCACGATGTTCTGGTACATCGGGTTCGCCGTGCTGCTCTTCCTCATCCCGGCGGCGCTCGTCTCCGCCGAGCTCGGCGGCGCCTTCGGCAGGCGCAAGGGCGGCGTCTACCTCTGGATCGGCGAGGCGTTCGGCAAGCGCTGGGGCTTTCTGGCGCTCTGGCTGCAGCGGGTGCGGAACGTCGTCTGGTACCCCACCGGCCTCGCCTTCGCCGCCGCGGCCGTGGCCTTCGTGTTCGGCGACGCCGCGCTGGCCGGCAACAACGTCTTCGTCGGCCTGTTCTGCATCGCGTCCTACTGGCTCGCGACGCGGATCGCGCTCAGCGGCACCGACCTGCTCGTCAAGGTGGCCAAGTACGGCTTCGTCCTGGGCACCATCGTGCCCGGCCTGGTGCTGCTCGGCCTGGCGGTGTACTGGATCGCGTCCGGGCAGCCGATCGGCTGGGAGGCGGCCCACTCGACCCAGGTGGAAGTGCACGGGCACCCGCGCTTCTTCCCCTACATCGACGGCCTCGCCACCCTGTCGTTCCTCGCCTCCATTCTCCTGCTGTTCGCCGGCGTGGAGTCGCAGGCGGTGCACGTCAACGAGATGGACAACCCGCGCAGCGGGTTCCCGACCGCGATGCTGCTCGCCGCACTCCTGTCGGCGGGCATCTTCACCATCGGTTCGCTGGCGCTCGCCGCGATCCTCACCTACGACGAGATCAACCTGCAATCCGGCGTCTTCACCGGCCTGGAGAAGTCGCTGACCCATCTCGGCACGCCGTGGCTGGTCCCGGTGCTCGCCGTGCTGATCGGCTACGGGGCGCTGGGCGGCGCGCTCGCCTGGATCTCCGGCCCGTCCAAGGGCCTGCTGGCGACCGCGAAGGACGGCATGCTGCCGCCGCTGCTGCAGCGCACCAACAAGAAGGGCATCCAGCGCAACATCCTCATCGTCCAGGGGGTGATCGTCACGCTGATCTCGTCCGTCTACCTGTTCATGAAGGACGTCAGCGCGGCGTTCTTCCTCATCTCGGCGATGACGGTGAGCCTCTACATCATCATGTACCTGATGCTGTACGCGGCGGCGATCTACCTCCGCTACACCCGCCCTGACCTGGACCGGAAGTTCAAGGTCCCGGGCGGCATCGCCGGTATGTGGACCGTCGCGGGCATCGGGTTCGCGGCGGTGGCGTTCGCGCTGGTGCTCTCCTTCGTCCCGCCCGCGCAACTGACCTTCGGCAGCCCTGCCGCCTACGTCGCCATCGTCGCCGCGGGCATCGTCGTCTTCGGCGGCATCCCACTGCTCATCACGCGCTTCCGCCGCGCGTCGTGGGCACGCGAGGTACCCCACGTGGAAAAGGACTGAGAGCTATGCAGCCCACCACCAAGCACGGACTCGCCGAGTCGGCCCGCGACGAGTACCGCAGGCTGGCCGAAGCGGTCGCCGGCATCCCGGTGAGCCTGCGGGCCGCGCAGGCCGAGGCCGGCATGCGCGACCGCAGCGTCCGCGACGTCCTCTGGCACCTGCACGAATGGCACATGCTGGCGCTGCGCTGGCACACCGACGGGACGGCCGGCGGCGCGTCCGCGCTGCCGGCGCCCGGGCACTCCGGGGACGCGGCCGACACCGTCAGCGGCGCCATCCACGAGCGCGCCCAGGACGTGCCCTTCCAGGAGGCCGCAGGCTCGCTGGACGCGTCGCACCGCGCCCTGCTCGCGCTCATCGACCGCTACTCCGACGAGGAGCTCTTCAACCCGGCGCGCCATCCGTGGACCGGCGGTACCCCGCTGGGCTCGCACCTGGCGGCCGCCACATCGGTGCACTACGACTGGGGCCGCGCAGCCGTGCGCGCCCTGGCCCGGGAGCTGCGCGCGCATCCGCCGGCCGCTGCGCACGGCGGGGTGCCCGCCGCGCGCGGCGGCGAGGGCCCGGAGACGGGCCGCCGCGGGAGTGCCGCGGCGGTGCCGCCCGTTCAGCGGGGCAGCCGCTCCAGCGCGCTGAGGTAGCCCTCGGTGAAGGTGGGGAACTGCGGGATCTGGTCGAGCAGGCGCTCCACCGGGATCGCCTCGCGGATCGCGAGCGCCGCGGTGTGGATCCATTCGCCGGCCATGGGCGCCACCGCCCAGGCGCCGACGAGCACGCCGCGGTCGGTGTCGGCCAGCAGTCCCAGCCGGCCGGACGGGTTCGGGCCCAGCGTCCACGGACGCGCCAGCTCCGCGGTCAGATCGACCTCCGCGGACGCGGTCCGCAGCCCCGCCCGCTCCGCCTGCGCCGCGGTCAGCCCGACCGCGGCCGCCTCGGGGTCGGTGAACAGCACCCGCGGGACCGCCGTGTAGTCGGCGCGGCGGTCCCGCCCCAGCAGGTTGTCGGCGACGACCCTGCCCTGGTACTTCGCGACGTGCGTGAGCGGCGAGATGCCGTTGACGTCGCCCACCGCCCACAGGCCGGGCGCGGCCCGGCACCGGTTGTCGACCGGGATGCCGGACGGCTCCACCGGGATCCCCAGGCCCGCCAGGCCGAGGCCGGCCGCGTTCGGGATGCGGCCGGCAGCGGCGACCAGCACTTCGCCGGCGGCCGTGCTGCCGTCCTCGAACTCGACGAGCACGTCCCCCTCGGGGCCGTCTGCGGCGCGGCGGACCCGGCGCACCTGCGCTCCGGTGCGCACGTCTGCGCCGTCGGCGCGCAGCGCGGCCGCGATCGCCGCGCCGACCGGCGGCTCCTCCCGGGCGATGATGCGCTCGGAGCGCTCCACCAGCGTCACCCGCGTGCCCATCCGCGCCAGGAACTGGCCCATCTCCGCGGCCACCGCGCCACCGCCCAGCACCACGGCCGCCGACGGGATCGACTCCAGGGCGGTGAGCTCGCGGTTGGTCCACACCGGCACGTCCCCGATCCCCTCGATGTCCGGGATGCGCGCCGTGGAGCCCGTTGCGACCACGATGTCGGGGGCCGTGAGCGTGCGGCCGCCCGCCGCCACCACCCACGGGTCGCGGGCGGTCAGCTGGGCCGTGCCCTTGACGACGGCCACGCCCTGGTCGGCGTAGCCGTCGACCTGCCGGGCGTCGTCGAAGTGGCGCACCATCGTGTCCCGGTAGGCGCGCAGGCCCGCCCAGTCCAGGTCCGGCACTGAGAGCCCGGCCGCCTCCGCGGCGGCCGCCCGCACCTCAAGCGGGTGCAGCAGGGTCTTGGAGGGGATGCAGGCGTAATAGCCGCACTCGCCGCCGATGAGCTCCTGCTCCACCAGCGCGACCCGGCGGCCCGCGGCGGCCAGTTTGTCGGCCACCACCTCACCGCCCGGCCCCGCGCCGATCACCACTGCGTCGAATTCCTCCATGACCGCCCCTTTGCGAGTCGAGCCTGCGCCGTCGGCGCCGCCCTGCTCCCCCTACCCGCACGCGCCCCGGTGATCACCGGCGGAGCGGTTCCGGGCCGGGCTATGCGCCGTCCGGCGGCCCGGCTGCGCGGCGTGCCCCCGCCCTGCTGCGGCGCGCCTTCAGTGCGGGAAGCAGGGGGAGGACGAGGACGATGGCGAGCGTGATCCACAGGGCGTAGGAGTCGACGAGCATCACGATGTCGACGCCGGTCTGGCCCGAGGCGTAGCCCGCCCCCGCGACCGCGGCCACCAGGACCGCTGCGCCGGCGGCGTCGAGCAGGAGGAACGTCGTCAGGCGCATGCCGGTCCACCCCGCGGCGCCGTGCACGAGGACGCCGGGCACCCCGGGAACGTAGCTGAGCAGCACGGCGGCGCGCATGATCCACGGCGGCAGCGACTCCGCCCGCGCCGCGAACCGTTCGCCCGCCGGGCCGCGGGCGAACAGCCGGGCGAACCCGCGGCCCCAGCGGTGGCCGACCCACCAGAACAGCCAGTCGAACTTCACCTTGCCGACGACGCCGGCGGCCAGCACCAGCCAGAGCGGCAGTTCGCCGATCGCAGCGAACGCCCCGCCCGCCGCGACCGACGGGGTGCCGCCCTGCACCAGGATCAGCAGCAGCGGCTGATGCGCGATCATGTGCGGCCGGAACGGCATCAGGACCATGTAGAAGGCGGGGATCGCGAAGATCACCGCGAGCAGCACCTTGTCGGCTCGCTGCGGCGCGCCCTCCCACGGCGTGACCGCCTTCAGCGCCTCGGCCGCCTCCTGCTTCCGGGCCGCCTTCTCCGCCGCGGCGTCCCGCGCGGCGCCGTCCGGTTCGCTGCCCGCAGCCGCGGCGCCGGACGGCGCAGCCGCGCCGAGCTCGCTGCCCTCGTGCTGTGGATTCGTCATGGTGCACAGTCTCCGCCGGACGCCGGGATGCGCACAGACGCCGGTGTCACCGGGGGCGGGTGCGGTAGCACAGGGCTCGGCCCGTGACTTCTGTCAGGCCGGCTGCCGGTCACCAGGCCGGGCGCGTCTGGCCGTCGCCGCCCTCGCGGGCCCGGCGCACCGCGGCTGTCCGCCAGCGGCCACTACATTCGGGGGCACGAGGGGCGACACCGGGAGCGCGGATGGCGGAGCGGACGCGGGTGCGGTCAGACGCGGCGGGCGAGCCGCCATGGTGGCGGCGCATGCACGACCGCGCCGCAGACGCGGGCGCCCTGGCCGCCGCCGTCCTCTGGGTGCCGCTGATGGCGGTGCTGGAGGAGGTCGACAGCACCGTCATCGCCGCACCCGCCTGGGCGCCGCTGCTCGACCTCTGGCTCTGGTGGGTCAGCTGCCTGCTGGTCCTGGTGCGCCGCCGGCGGCCGGTCGCGGTGGCCGTCGTCCTCGCGCTGCTGTCGGCGGTGTCGTCGTCGGCGGCCGGGGCGATGCTCGTCGGCCTGTTCGGGGTGGCCGTGCGGTGCCGCCCCCGGGCGGCGGCCGGCGTCGGGGCCCTCGTCGTCGCGGCCGGCGCGGTCAACGCGCTGATCTGGCAGGACACCGCCTTCACGCGGGCGGGCAATATCGCCTTCGGGGTGGTGTTCGTCCTCCTCCTCGTGGCGAGCACCGTCGGCTGGGGCCTGCTGATCGCGACGCGGCGGCGCACACTGGAGCGGTTGCGGGAGCGGGCCGGCCGGGCCGAGCGGGAGGCGCAGCTGTCCGCCGAGATGGCGCGCGCCGCCGAGGCGGAGGCGGCGCTGCGCGAGGAGCGCGCACGCGTCGCCGAGCGGGAGCGGATCACCCGCGAGATGCACGACGCCCTCGGCCACCGGCTGTCACTGCTGAGCGTGCACGCCGGCGCCCTCGCCTACCGGCGGGACGCCTCTCCCGGGGAGGTGGCCGCGGCCGCCGCCGTCATCCGGGACAGCGCGCACCGCGCCCTGGAGGACCTGCGGGAGGCCATCGGCGTGCTGCGCCGCACTTCCGGAGACGACGGGGCGAGCGGCGGAACCCGGCCGCAGCCCGGCCTGTCCGCCATCCGCGGCCTAGTGGCGGAGTCGGCGGATGCCGGCATGGACGTGCACCTCACCGAAGAGGGGAGCGCCGCGGGCGCGGAAGCCCCCGGCGCAGTGGCGCGGGCGGCCTACCGGATCGTCCAGGAGTCGCTGACCAACGCCCGCAAGCACGCGCCCGGCGCCGCGGTCTCCGTCGCGCTGTCCGGCAGCCCGGGGGCGGGCCTCGGTATCGCGGTCCTCTCCGGCCCGGCCCCGGCCACCTCGCCGTCCCCCGGCTCCGGGCACGGCCTCCTCGGCCTCACCGAACGCGCGGCCTCCGCCGGCGGCAGCCTCACCCACGCCGCCACCCCGGACGGCGGCTACGCGGTCCGGGCGCACCTGCCCTGGCCGGAGGAACAGGGGTAGAAGCCCACTGGCGCTCCTCTACGAGTCCCTGCGGGACACCCGGCCGGACGGGTTCGTCGTCCGCAGGGAGATCTCGGTGGTGCTCGACGACCGGCAGCGGCCCGAGCCCGACGTGACGGTGCTGCGCGGCACCGGGGCCGATTCGCGGAGCACCTGGTATCCCGCGGACACCGTCGAGCTTGCGGTGGAGGCCGTCTCCCCGGAGTCGCAGCGCCGCGACCGCGAGCGCAAGCCGCAGCTCTACGCCGGCGCCGGGATCCCGCCCTTCTGGCGGGTCGAGCTCCGCGACGGGAAGCCGGTCGTGCACACCTACGAGCGGGACGTGGCGACCGGGCAGTACGCGCTCACCGGGATCTGCCGCGACCGGCCCGTGCTCTCCGTGCCGTTCGCCACCGACATCGGCCTCACCCGGGCCGAGGAGTTCTGAGCCGGCTGCCCGCTAGGGTTGCCGCATGGCCGATGCCGAGACTGCCGCGACCATCCGGGTGCTGCTGGTCGACGACGATCCGCTGGTGCGCGCCGGGCTGGGGCTGATGCTCGGGGGAGCGGGCGACGTGGAGGTGGCCGGCGAGGCCGGCGACGGGGCCGAGGCGGTGGCGCTGGCGCGGAGGCTGCAGCCGGACGCCGTACTCATGGACATCCGGATGCCCGGCACCGACGGCCTGGAGGCCACCGCCGCCCTGCGCGCACTCCAGGACCCGCCCGAGGTCATCATCCTCACCACGTTCGACACCGACGAGCACGTGCTGCGCGCGCTGCGGGCCGGCGCCGCGGGGTTCCTGCTCAAGGACACCCGGCCGGAGGACATCGTCGGCGCGCTCCGCCGGCTCCGCGCCGGCGAGCCCGTCCTGTCGCCGGGGGTGACGCGGCGGCTCATCGCGCACGTGGTCGACGACGGCGGCGGCGACCGGCGCCGGCGGGCGGCAGAGCGGCTGGCCGCCCTCAGCGACCGGGAGCGCGCCGTGGCCGGCGCGATCGGCCGCGGCGAGGCCAACGCCGAGATCGCGGCGGCGCTGTACATGAGCGTGCCCACGGTGAAGACCCACGTCTCCCGAATCCTCGCCAAGCTCGGTGTCGGCAACCGCGTGCAGATCGCGCTCCTCGTCAACGACGCCGGTGAGGACGGCGAAGGGCCGTCCGAAGGGTAGGGCGTGGCTGGTGGACAACTGCCGCACTGAGCGCCGCCCGGCACGCCCCCGCGGCGTTCCTCCCGGTCGAGGAGGAAGACCGGCTCTGCCCCGGCGTCGGCCGTGCGACGGGTGCGCCCGGCTGCGGGATCCGACCCGTTCAACGAAGAGGACCGGGGCAGGGGGCGGTCGGTCCTGCTGCGCGGCGGACCCGCCGTCCACCTGCCCCCGATGCGCGCCCGGGACGGGCCGGCACCACGGGAGCCGCGCGCGCATGTGTCCGATCCGTACAAGCCCGGGGCCGGGGCACCGGATGAGACTGGTCCCATGAACGAGATCGCTGAGAGGTTCCGTACCCGCTCCGCCGAGTTCGCGCGCCGCGTCGACGCAGTGCCCGAGGACCGGTGGGACGCGCCGTCGCCCTGCACGGGGTGGACTGCGCGGGATGTACTGGACCACATGCTGGACAACGTCCGCACGATGCCCCGCTACGCCGGGGTGGCCGGCCCGGAGCTGCCGGTGACCGCGGCGGACGACCCGCGGCGGGCGTGGCAGGAGGCGTCGGCCGCGATGCAGGCGATCCTGGACGACCCCGAGCTGGCCGGCACCGCCTATGACGGCTACTTCGGCCGCACCACACTGGGCGACACCGTCGACCGGTTCCTCGGCTTCGACCTGGTGGTGCACGCCTGGGACATCGCCCGCGCCACCGGCGGCGACGAAAAGCTCCCGGACGATGAGGTTCGCGCCCTGTGGGCCCAGGCGCAGGACTGGGGCGACACCATCCGGATGGAGGGCATCTGCGGGCCGGAGGTGCCGGTGCCCGACGGCGCCCCGGTCCAGGACCGCCTGCTCGCCTTCGTCGGCCGGAACCCCTGAGCCGAGCGGGTGCCGGCGCGGCCCGGGGGCTCCCGCCCTCGGGCCGCGCCTCCCTGCCGCTGCCGCCTCTGGCCGGCGAGGCGGGCGGCGGATGCGGGGGGCGCCGCGGGCCGGGAATCACGCGCGCGGCGGGCGGTGTTGGTGCGCATGGGCTGCACCTCGGCCCTGTGGGCCGGGGCACCGCTGAACAACGCTGTCCGGAACAGGAAGGCACCCGCTTTGAGCACCACTGACGACCGCGCTGCCCAGCGCCCCGCCGACGCGTCGGGGACGTTCGCCATCGGCGGCGACCTGCCGGTTAACCGCCTCGGCTACGGCGCGATGCAGCTGACCGGCGAGGGTGTCTGGGGCGAACCGTCCGACCCCGGCGAGGCGGTACGCGTGCTCCGCCGCGCCGTCGAGCTCGGCGTCACCCTCATCGACACCGCCGACTCCTACGGCCCCTTCGTGAGCGAGGAGCTGATCCGGGCGGCCCTGCACCCCTACGCGGACGACCTCGTCATCGCCACCAAGGCCGGGCTGACCCGGCGCGGCCCGTCCGACTGGCGGCCGGTGGGGCGCCCGGAGTACCTGCGCCAGCAGCTGGAGCTGAGCCTGCGCCACCTCGGCCTGGACCGCATCGACCTCTACCAGCTGCACCGCATCGACCCGCAGGTCCCGCTGGCCGACCAGATCGGCGAGCTGGCCGCGATGCGCGATGAGGGCAAGGTCGGCCACATCGGCCTGTCCCAGGTGACCGTGGCCGAGATCGAGCAGGCGCGGGCCATCGCGCCGATCGCGTCGGTGCAGAACCGGTACAACCTGGTCGACCGGGCCGACGAGGACGTGCTCGACTACTGCACCGCGGAAGGCATCGCCTTCATCCCGTGGTTCCCGGTGGCGACCGGCGAGCTGGCCCGTCCCGGCGGCCCGCTCGAGGAGACGGCGAAGCAGCACGGCGCCTCGCCGTCGCAGCTCGCTCTGGCCTGGCTGCTGCGCCGTTCACCGGTGATGCTGCCGATCCCCGGTACATCGAAGACGGCGCATGTCGAGGAGAACACCGAGGCGGCGCGCATCGAGCTGAGCGACGCGGAGTTCGACGCGCTCTCCGCGCTCTCCGGCGCCTGATCGACCGCCGCCCCCGTCCTGCCGCCCCTGTCCGGGTGCGCGGCAGGACGGAGGCGGTTCCCGGGCAGCCGGGCGCCGGCCCGGGACCGTCAGAGCAGGATGGGAGGGTGCTGCCATGACGAACGACCGCCCCATGCCGCCCCTGACCGCTGACGACCGCACCAACCTGGAGTCCTGGCTCGACTTCTACCGGGCCACCCTCATCGGCAAGTGCGACGGTGTCGGCGAGGAGCAGATCCGCGCGGCGTCGGTGCCGCCCTCACCGCTCACTCTGCAGGGCCTCGTCCAGCACATGGCCGATGTCGAGCGCAACTGGTTCCGCCGCATCCTGGCCGCCGAGGACCTCCCGCCGATCTTCCCCTCCGAGGGGCCGCACACCGGCGGATTCACCGCCTCCGGCACCTTCGCCGAAGCCCGCGCCGCGTGGGAGTCCGAGGTCGCCGCCGCCCGCGACCGCGCCGCCGCCCGAGCGCTGGACGACACCGCCCCCTTCCCGCCCGGCGGCGACGTCGCCCTGCGCTGGATCTACACCCACATGATCAGCGAGTACGCCCGCCACTGCGGCCACGCCGACCTCATCCGCGAACGTATCGACGGCACCACCGGCGTCTGACGCCGCGGGCGCACACGGCAAGGACGGCTCCGCCGGCGCTCTTCCGCTCCGTTCCGCCGCTTCAGGGCCCGTGCGCGACCAGAGCCGCGCGGTGCGCTCCTGCGGGCGGACCCCAGCCGGCCGCCGGGGCGGATGTCCGGATCCGGTCCGGCGGTGAACGAGCTCCCCGTGCCGCGGCTCTCATCTGAGGCGTCGCAGGCGCATCGGGACGAGAGGCGGGCAGTGATGGCCGGGCAGAGCAGACTCCGCTACCTCAACTGTGCAGCGGCGGAAGCAGCGGCGGCAGCGCTGATTGCAGCGGCTACCGGGTGCGCTTCCGGGGCGGGCGGACTGCAGCACAGCGCGGAACTGGATGAGCTCCTGCCGCCGGCCAGCGCCTTCCCCGACGGCCTCGCGGTCGAGGCTGTCCCCCCGGACGAGTTCACTCCGCCCGCCAGCGGACTCACCGGGGCCGAGCCGGAGATCTGCGCCGGCTTGTTGGGGGAGGTCCAGGACCAAGCCGCCCCCGAAGGAGCGGAGGCAGCCATGCAGGTCGGCGCCGACGAAGGCGGGGACCGGGTCCTGATCTACATGCTGCTCCGGGGCGGCGGGGCCGGAGCCGAACTGGACGCGGC
The DNA here is from genome assembly GCF_054779695.1 of Nocardiopsis coralliicola. Classification (NCBI taxonomy): domain Bacteria; kingdom Bacillati; phylum Actinomycetota; class Actinomycetes; order Streptosporangiales; family Nocardiopsidaceae; genus Nocardiopsis; species Nocardiopsis coralliicola. The sequence continues at coordinate 94,406 of NZ_BAAGXT010000006.1, forward strand.
TACCGAGTCCATGGCGGACTGCCCGTCGTTCAGTGGGCGCGCCGACGGCGTCAAAGTGGACGTGGAACTGTACCCCCTGGCCGGCGGTCAGATTCCGCGCGTGTCCGACGGCGGGTACCTGGTGGTCAGCTCGACCGAGGACTACAGCGCCGTCGGCACCACGCTCTGGGGCGCGGTGGAGGGGGTGCGCTTCATCGCGGTGGAGATCCGGATGGAGGAGTCGCGCGGGGCTGTGCCGACGTTCGACCCCGACTGCGTGGAGGAGGCCGAACCGTACGGCGCCGCGGGGACCAGTACCGAGGGCACGGCGGTGGAAGAGTGCATGCCGGCCGCCGAAGACGAGGCACCGGAGGTCCACCGCGATTTCGTGGCCGACGTGGCCGCGCTGGTCGCGGGCACGGGTGAGGCGCAGTGAGCCGGGCAGTTCGTCCTCTGCCCGGCCCGGGTGCGCGGTGTCAGACTGGCTGACCGGCCGGAGGCGGGCAGAGGTGCCGGTGTCGTGGATTCGCACGGCGCTGCGCACGGACGGGCCGTGATGGGTTTCAGGGACAGCGGACCGCTCAGGTGCCGCCGAGGCCGGTAACGCGGTTGGCAGCGCCGGTGGCGGTGTCCATGCCGACGAGGATGCTCGGGGGGACGCCGGCCAGTGCGCGGGATTCGCGGGCCAGGTGGGGCTGGTCGGAGTAGCCGGCCATTGCGGCCAGTACGGCCAGGTCGACCGTTGCGCCGGGGTGCTGCGCCAGGTGGAGGAACCGCTGCAGCCGGAGGATGCGGCGCAGCGTCGCCGGGCCGTATCCGAAGGCCGCGATGCACCGGCGGTGCAGCTGGCGCTCGCTCAGGCCGGCGGCACGGGCGAGGGCACCGACCGGCATGCCCGGTTCCGCGGTGAGCGCATCGGCGACCAGATCGGCCGAGCGTGCGGAGGGGCCGGAGCTGCTCTGCGGCGAGGCCCGGCCGACCGCCGCGGCGACCGCGTTCTGCAGCACTCCGAGCCGGGCGGTGGGAGCGGCGGCGTCCAGCCGCTCCAGCGTCTGGCGCGCCAACCGGTCCCCGACCACATCGGCCAGGTCGACGCGGCGGTTGAGGGCGCCCGGGGTGTCCAGGCCCAGCACCGCTGCGGCCCGCCCCGGCCGCAGCCGCACCCCCACCGCCGATGTCCCCGCCGGCAGCGCAAACGACCAGCCGCTCGTCTCCGGACCGCAGACCACGGCACGCCCCGTGCTCATCCACAGCACATCGACGCACCCGTCCGGCACCAGCGTGTGCTCGCCGCCCGCGTCCGCCGTCCACGCCGTGACCGCCTCCCCGGCCAACCGGGGAGCCGCGGGAGCCGGCGTGTACCAGGCCATGGGGTTCGGCTCGGTCCTACCGCAGGCCCTGTGACTGCAGCAGCGCCGTCAGATCTCCCTCGATCGGGAAGGGCACGGCAACGTCGATCCGCTTCCGATGGATCCCGGCGGGTGCATAGCGGCCGCTGGTCGCGTCGAGTTCGTAGGCGTGCACCACCGGAAGGTCCGCCTCGCACTCCACCCGCCAGAAGTGCGGGATCCCCGCCGCCGCGTACTTCTCCGGCTTTACGGCGCGGCCGCGGTGCGCCGATTCCGGAGGGACCACTTCGACGGCCAGGAGGATTTCGGACGCGATGAAAGAGGTCCGCGCGGGATCGAAGGGCGTCTGTGCGACGACCACGTCCGGCTCGGGCCGGTTGTACCGGTCCAGCGTCACCGTCATCTCCTCTTCGACGGAGAATTCCGCCGGAGCAAGCCGCTCGAGGAGGTTGCCGAGAGAACGGATGGTCCGGGTATGCCAGGACCGCTGGGCGGACATCATGAAGACGAGGGCTCCGTCAATCAGTTCGGTATGCGCAGGAGCCTCGGTGAGAGCATCCAGGTCCTCGGCGATCCATCCCTCGTCACGGGGCGGGTGCATCCAGGCCGGCAGCGCGTCGGCGGCGTCGGGCACCTCGCTCCTGCACTCAGGCTGCGCGCTCATAGCACCAGGGTAGCCCTGCGCGCCGCGGAACTGCAGGTGCATGTCCCCGAAATGCCCGCAGGCGGGCGCATGCGCTAGCGGCGCGGTCCGGTGTCCGCGTCCGGGGCGCCAGCGCGGCGCCGGGAGCTCGGAGCCGCGGCGGGCCGGGCGTCCGGGTTGGCCATGAGGGCGATGCCGTAGGCGGCGAGGAGGGCGCAGAGCACGGCGATGCCGGTGCCGGTCCAGCCGGCCGCGTAGGTCTCGCCCATGAAGGCGACGCCGATGAGCGAGGCGGTGAGCGGGTTGGCGAGCGCGGTGGCGCCGAGCGGAGCGCCGATCTCCATGCCCTGGTAGGCCGCCTGGGCGAGAAGCACGCCGAGGAGCGCGAGGAGCACGGTGCCCAGGACCGCGGGGTGGGCCGCGGTCGACAGGACGCGGGCCAGCAGGCCCGGGGCCGCGCCGGCGGCACCGGCGGCGCCCGCGGCGGCGACGGCGGTCTTCGCCGCGGCCGACGCTGCGCCGAAGCAGATGCCCGCTCCGACCGCGATCAGGCAGCTGCGCGCGGTCCGGCCGCGCACCCGGCCCGCCACCCAGGCCGCGGTGCCGGCCGCGGCCGCGGCGCCCAGGATCACCAGCGCCGACTCGCCGCGCCCCATCGGGGTGCTGGAGCCGCCGGTCACCGCGACCCAGAGCAGCACCCCGAGCGCCGTCACGGTGACCACGGCACCGCACCACTCACGCGGCCGCACCCGGCGCCCGGCCAGCCGCGCCGAGGCGGGAAGCCCGAACACCAGCACCAGCACGCCGATCGGCTGCACCACGGTCAGCGGCGCCAGCGCCAGCGCACCCACCTGGAACACCGCGCGCCCGGCGTTCAGCAGCACCGACCACCACCACAGCGGGTGCAGCAGCAGAGCCCCCAGCTGCCGCCCGCGGGTCAGCGGCTGGGGGAGGGCCACCGCGAGCCGCCGCTGCGTGACCGCGGCGGCGCTGTAGCACACGGTGGACACCAGGCCCAGAAGCGCTCCGACCCAGATGCCCGCATCGATGGCGACGTCCATGGGGCCACTCTCCCTGACCCCGTGCGGCCCTGTCGTCGCTCGGAGAGCGGTACTCGTCCTACGTCGAGGGGAGTAGGCGGGCGGTACCCGCAGCGCAGTCGCACCGCCGTCCGGACGGCGGCGCGGCTCAGGAGGATTCCGCGGCCTCCTTCAGCATCGCCAGGCCGGCATTCCAGCCCTCGGCGTTCTCGGCGATCACGCGCTTGCGGTCGTCCGCGGTGCCGGTGAGGGCCTCGAAGCCGGTCTCGACGATGCGGACGCGGGTGCCGCTGTCCGCCGGCTCCACGTGGAACTCGACCAGGGTGGCGCCGCCCGGCGCAGGGTCGGTGTCCGGAGCCAGCGCGAAGAGCAGCGCCAGCAGGCGGCCGGGGACGGCCCGGTCGACGACGGCGCGGAACCTGCCGTGCTCCTTCCAGGTGAACTCCGCACGGCCCCCCTCCACCGGATCCATCCGGGCGCCGTCGAACGCCCACCACTGCTGCAGGCCCTCCGGTTCGGTCATCAGCTCCCACACCCGTTCCGCAGGCGCGGCCACGTCGGTCTCGCAGTGCAGCATGTTCTGGCTCATCGGGGCCTCCCAGTGCGTCGGAATGCTGTCCCGGTGCCGTGCACGATAGGGGCGCCGTCCGACACCTTCCTGTCCGGAAGGGATACCCGCAATGGCTGCCGCGCCCACCGGTTCTGCCGCCGTGACCAGGGCAGACCGTCCGCTGGCCGCCCCTCTGCCGTGGGCAGATCTCCCCCGGGCAGAAACCGTGGCCGCGGCCCCCGCCGGGCCCGCAGGGTGGAAGTGCCGGGGCGGGCCGCACGGGTCCGGCCGGCGGAAGGGGGATCCCATGCCAGCAACGCCCGCGAAATCCGCGACCGGCCCCCGCGCCGAAGCGGTGGCCGAGGCGCCGTCGCCCGGCCTGGAGGACCAGGTCGCCACCCGGCTGCTGCACGGCCGCACAGTCGTGCTCGGCGCCGAAGTCGACGACGCGATCGCCAACCGGATCTGCGGGCAGCTCCTGCTGCTCGCCGAGGAGGACCACAAGCGCGACATCACGCTGCTCATCAACAGCCCGGGCGGATCGATCAGCGCCGGGCTGGCTATCTACGACACGATGCGCTTCATCCCCAACGACGTCGCCACCCTCGTCATGGGCGCGGCCTACAGCATGGGCCAGTTCCTGCTGTGCACGGGGACGCCCGGCAAGCGCTACAGCCTGCCGCACGCGCGCATCATGATGCACCAGCCCTCCGGCGGGTTCGCCGGGACGGCCGCCGACATCGCCATCCAGGCGGAGAACCTCGCACACACGAAGCAGACCATGCAGCGGCTGATCGCCCAGCACACCGGCCAGAGCGTGGAGACCATCGCCGCGGACCAGAGCCGCGACCGGTGGTTCACCGCCGAGGAGGCGAAGGGGTACGGCTTCGTCGACGCCGTCGTCGAGAGCGTCGCCGAGGTCGGCGGCGACACCGCCCGCCGGTTCGGATTCCTCTCCGAGCGCGGCGCCGGCATGGGGCGCGCCGTCCCGAAGCCGGATGGAAAGGGCACCGCGAAGGGTTCCGCACAGCAGCAGGAGGAGGGCGCATGAGCTCCTACACGATCCCCACCGTCGTCGAGCGCCGCCCGGACGGCGAGCGCGCCTTCGACGTCTACTCCCGGCTGCTGTCGGAGCGGATCATCTTCGTCGGGACGGAGATCGACGCCGGAGTCGCCAACGTGGTCATGGCGCAGCTGCTCCACCTCGACTACGAGAACCCCGACCGCGACATCAGCCTGTACATCAACTCGCCGGGCGGCGAGAACACCGCGCTCACCGCGATCTACGACACCATGAACTTCGTGCGCTCCGACATCTCCACCGTCTGCATGGGCCAGGCGGCGTCCGCGGCCGCGGTGCTCCTCGCGGCGGGCGCCCCGGGCAAGCGGATGGCGCTGCCGCACTCCCGGGTGCTGCTCCACCAGCCGTCGGCGGAGGGCCGGGGCGAAGCCGCCGACCTGGAGATCCACGCCGCCGAGGTGCTGCGGATCCGCGCCCAGATCGAGGGGATCCTGGCCCGCCACACCGGCCAGAGCACGGAGCGGCTGCGCGCCGACACCGACCGGGACCTCATCCTCACCGCGGAGGAGGCGAAGGAGTACGGCATCGTCGACGGCCTGGTCGACGCCCGCAGCCTCACCCGCGCCGCCTGAACACCGCGCCGGCGCCGCCCCGCCGGGATCCGGCGGGGCGGCGCCCTGGCAGGGGCCGCCGTTCCCAGCCCGCAAGCACCGCGGCCGGCGGAGCGGGATTCCCGGCAGGCGCAGGGGCGGTCAGGCGGCCAGCAGGAGCGCGGTGGGCCCGCCGGGCAGCGATGCGGTGCGGCCCGGCGACGCGGGCAGCACCTCGGCCGCCGCGAGGTCCATGTGCACCCCGCCGACCAGGTCGATCATGCTCAGGCCGAGCGCGCGGCGGATCGCGGCCAGCACCTCCGAGGAGGGCTCCTTGCGGCCGCGCTCCACCTCCGACAGGTACGGCAGCGAGACCTGGGCGGCGTCCGCGACCTCTTTCAGCGTGCGGCCCTGTCCCTGCCGGGTGCGGCGCAGCAGCGCGCCGATCACGTCGCGCAGCAGCGGCCCGTCGTCCTGCGCCTCGCCGTCAGGCGCCCCGGCAGAGGCAGCGGGCGCGGTGCGCGCTGCCGGAGGGCCGGCGGGACCGTCCATGCCGAACCCGAACGCCGGCGCGGCGGGTTCCTCCCGCGCGGCCGGCGGCTCGGGAACGGCGTGCAGTCTGCTCTCCGCCATGGGTGCCTCCGCGGTCGGCTGCTCAGGTCCTCCTTCGGACGATAGCCGCGCCGCCCGGCCGCCGGCCATGCCCCGGGGCCCGTTCTGCGGCGGGCAGAACAGCAGCGGGTGCGGGCGTCCACAGCCTGTGGACGGACTTCCGGGAATTCCCGATCTGCGCCGATCCCGCCTGCGCCGGTCACCCGCGGCCGGCGAGCGGTACCCGGTAGAGGACGTGCCGGCGCAGCGGATGCCCCTCCGGCAGGCGCGGATGGTCGAAGCCGCCGCCGGAGTCGTGCACCATGCCGATGCGCTCCATGACGGCCCGAGAGCGGCGGTTGGCGGGAACCGTGAACGAGACGACCTCCTCCAGCCCGTACGGCGTGCCCGGCCCGAGGTGCGCGGCGGCGAAGCCGAGCACCGCCGACGCGGCCTCGGTGGCGTACCCGCGGCCCCAGGCGCTGCGCGCGAGCCGCCACAGGATCTCCACGCCCGGCGCGAAGTGCGCCTCGAACCGTAGCGGCGCAAGCCCGACGGCCCCGGCGAACACGCCGCCGGGCCCCTCCACGGCCCACACGCCCCACCCGCGCTCGTCCAGCCCCGCCTGCCACCGGTCGACCGCCGCGTCGCTCTGCTCCCGCGACAGCGCCGCCGGGAAGTGCCGCATCACCTCCGGGTCGGCACCCAGCTCCGCAAACGGCTCCCGGTCGCTCTCCTTCCAGCCCCGCAGGACCAGCCGCTCGGTCGGAAGCTCGTGCATGGGGACTCCTCTGCCGCGGATGGGGGAGCGGCCAGGTTATCGACGCACCGCCGCCCGAGGGGGCGGTGGCCTTCCACGCGGTCGACGCCGCAGGCCTGCACGCTCAGCTGAAGGCGCACTTCGGCGCGCCGGACCCCTCGCCAGCGGCCGAGCCGGCCACGACCGGCCCGCAGGTAGCCCCGTCCGCGGCACCGGCCCCGACACGATCGGGGCGGTCTGCGCCTCCTACGGGCGGATGGTGCCCGGCGCACCGCCGCCGGAAGGGCCGGCGCGGTGCTCGCGGAGGCGCCGGAGGAGCACCTCGCGCTGCTGTACGCGCCGCCGGGGCCGGATCGGGGCCGGTGACCGGCGGCAGCGCAAAGGGCCGCCTGCGGAGGAGTCCCTCCGCAGGCGGCCCTTCCTGTTCTCCGGCTGCTCCGGCCGGCGGTTCAGGCCGGGGCGCGGTCGCGGGCCGGGGCCACGGTGAGCCGGTCGGCGTCGCGGTCGACGTCGACGACCACGGTGTCGCCCCCCTGCAACCGGCCCGAGAGCAGTTCCTTGGCGAGCGGATCACCGATCGCGGACTGGACCAGGCGGCGGAGCGGGCGGGCGCCGTAGGCCGGGTCGTAGCCGGTCAGCGCCAGCCACTTGCGGGCGTCGGAGGTCACCTCCAGGGTGAGCCTGCGGTCGGCGAGGCGGGTGCCCAGATGGTCGACCTGCAGGTCGACGATCCCGGTCAGGTCCTCGCTGGACAGCGGGTCGAACATGATCAGGTCGTCCAGCCGGTTCAGGAACTCCGGCTTGAACGTGCTCTGCACGACCTGCATGACCTTCGTCCGGGCGTCCTCGGTCCCCGGCGCCTCGACGAGGAACTGCGATCCCAGGTTCGAGGTGAGGATCAGCAGCGTGTTCCGGAAGTCCACGTGCCGGCCCTGGCCGTCGGTGAGGCGCCCGTCGTCCAGCACCTGCAGCAGGATGTCGAACACCTCGGGGTGCGCCTTCTCCACCTCGTCCAGCAGGATCACGGTGTAGGGGCGCCGACGGACGGCCTCGGTGAGCTGGCCGCCCTCCTCGTAGCCGACGTATCCGGGCGGCGCGCCGACGAGCCGGGCCACCGAGTGCTTCTCGGAGTACTCGCTCATGTCGATCCGCACGATCGCCCGCTCGTCGTCGAAGAGCAGCTCCGCCAGCGCCTTCGCCAGCTCCGTCTTGCCGACACCGGTCGGGCCGAGGAAGAGGAACGAGCCGGTCGGCCGGTCCGGGTCGGCGATGCCCGCCCGGGCCCGCCGCACCGCGTCCGACACCGCCTGCACCGCCGGCTTCTGGCCGATGATGCGCTCGCCGAGCTCCTCCTCCATGCGCAGCAGCTTGGCGGTCTCGCCCTCCAGCAGCCGGCCCACCGGGATACCGGTCCACGACCCCACCACCTCGGCGACGTCGTCCGCGCCGACCTGGTCCTTGATCATCGCGTCCGGCTCCGGGCTCTCGGCGCCCGCGGCGCGCTCCTCCTCGGCCGCGGCGGCCTCCTCCAGCTCCGCCTCGACCTTGGGGATCTCGCCGTACATCAGCCGGGACGCCTCGGTGAAGTCGCCCTCGCGCTGGGCCCGCTCCGCCTGCGTGCGCAGGTCGTCCAGGTGGCCCTTGAGCTCGCCGACGGCGTTCAGGCCCGCCTTCTCCTCGTCCCAGCGGGCGACGAGTGCGTTCAGCTCCTCCTGCCGGTCGGCCAGCGTCCGGCTCAGCTCCTGCAGCCGCTCCTCGGCGCCGGCCGAGGTGTCCCGCTCCAGCGCCATCTTCTCCATGGTCAGCCGGTCCACGGTCCGCTTCAGCTCGTCGATCTCGACCGGGCTGGAGTCGATCTCCATCCGCAGCCGGGACGCCGCCTCGTCGACCAGGTCGATCGCCTTGTCCGGCAGGAACCGGGCGGTGATGTAGCGGTCGGACAGCGTCGCCGCCGCGACCAGGGCCGAGTCGGAGATCTGCACCTTGTGGTGCGCCTCGTAACGGCCCTTCAGGCCGCGCAGGATCGCCACCGTGTCCTCTGCCGACGGCTCGCCCACCAGCACCTGCTGGAAGCGCCGCTCCAGCGCGGCGTCCTTCTCGATCCGCTCCCGGTACTCGTCCAGCGTGGTGGCGCCGACCATCCGCAGCTCGCCGCGGGCGAGCATCGGCTTGAGCATGTTCCCGGCGTCCATCGAGCCCTCGGCCGCGCCGGCGCCCACCATCGTGTGCAGCTCGTCGATGAACGTGATGATCTGGCCGTCGGAGTCCCTGATCTCGGTGAGGACGGCCTTCAGCCGCTCCTCGAACTCGCCGCGGTACTTCGCACCGGCCACCATCGCGGACAGGTCGAGCGCGATCAGGCGCTTGCCGCGCAGCGACTCCGGCACGTCGTTGGCGACGATGCGCTGCGCCAGTCCCTCGACGACGGCGGTCTTGCCGACGCCGGGCTCGCCGATCAGCACCGGATTGTTCTTCGTGCGGCGGGACAGCACCTGCACCACGCGGCGGATCTCGGTGTCCCGGCCGATCACCGGGTCGAGCGCGCCCGACTCGGCCTGCGCCGTCAGGTCGATGCCGAACTTCTCCAGGGCCTTGAAGGTGTCCTCCGGGTTCTCCGAGGTGACCTTGGCCGAGCCGCGGACGCGGCCCACGGCCTCGGTGAGCGCGTCGGCGGTTGCGCCGGCGCCGGTCAGGATGCGCGCTGCTGCTCCGCCGTCCACCGCGAGGGCGATGAGCAGGTGCTCGCCGGAGATGAAGTCGTCGCCCATCTCCTGGGCGCGCTGCCCGGCGGTGCGCCGCGCGACGATCAGCTGGCGGGACGCGTTCGGTGTACTGACGGTGGAGCCGCTCGCCTTCGGCAGCGCGCCGATGGCCTGCTCGGTCTCGTCCGCCAGCGCGTCCGGGTCAGCGCCGATCTCGCGGAGCAGCGGCCGGATGATGCCCTCGCCCTGCTCCAGCAGTGCGGCGAGCAGATACACCGGCTCGACCTGCGGCGCGCCGTCCGCGGTGGCGCGGGTGACCGCTTCGTTGAACGCCTCTCGGCTCTTCGTGGTGAGTTGCTCGCTCATCTGTCTGCTGCCCCCTCCGTGCGTATCGCTCTGCTCCCTCCGGCCGCGCGGTAGCGCGCCGCGCCGGTCACGAGCCCTGCCGGCGTCCGCCCTCCTCGTCCTCCCGGCGGTCGGCCTGCCCCTGCGGACCCGGAGAACCCGGCCCGCTCGCAGGTCCGGGCTGCCCGGGCTGCGGCGGCTCGGCGACGTTGAAGACGGCGACCCGGGTGCGGCGCACCGGGATCAGCTCGCCGCCGGAGGGGCGCCGCACCGCCTCGCCGCGGCGGGCGACTGCGGCGCGCGCCGACTCCAGCTCGTTGTGCAGGTGGAACACCGCGTCGCGGAGCTCCTCCACTTCGTGCCGCAGCTCCAGGATCCGCTTGATCCCGGCGAGGTTGATGCCCTCCTCCTGGGAGAGCCGCTGCACCTCGCGGAGCAGCTGGATGTCGCGCATCGAGTACCGGCGGCCGCGGCCCGACGACCGGCCGGGGCTGACCAGCCCCAGCCGGTCGTACTGCCGCAGTGTCTGGGGGTGCAGGCCGGAGAGTTCGGCGGCCACGGAGATCACGTAGACCGGCACGTCGTCGCCGATTCCGCCCATACCGCGGTTCATCGCGCTCACACCCCCTTGGCCCGCGCCTCCAGGCCGCTGCGCGGGTCCTGGTCGGAGGTTGCGGCGCGGTACTTCTCCAGCGCCTCCCGGGCCTGATCGCTCAGGTGGCCCGGGACCTGCACCTCCACGGTGACAAGCAGGTCGGCGAGCGTGCCGTCGCGCCGCCGGGAGCCCTTCCCGCGCACCCGCAGGGTGCGCCCCGACGGTGTACCCGGCGGGATCTTCACCGTGACCGGCAGGCCTTCCACGGTCGGAACCCGGACGTCAGCGCCCAGGACGGCCTCGGGGAAGGTCACCGGCACGGTGATCGTCACGTTGTCGCCGTTCTTGCCGAAAACGGGGTGTCCTTGCACGTGCACCACCACATAGAGGTCGCCTGCCGGGCCCCCGTTCTCACCCGGCGCTCCCTTGCCGGCGATCCGGATCCGCTGCCCGTCCGTCACGCCGGCCGGGATGCGGGTCGAGATCTTCTTGCTGCTCTTCCCCCGGCCGCTGCCGTGGCAGGTGGGGCAGGGGTCGTCGGTGACGAGACCGCGGCCCTTGCACTCGCTGCACGGTTCGGAGAGGGAGAAGCCCCCCAGATTGGTGTTCTCGTGCCCGGTGCCGGAGCACTTCGGGCACACCCGCGGGGCGGTTCCGGGCTTGGCCCCGCTGCCCTTGCAGGTGGGACACGCCGTCTCGGTGCTCAGCGTGAACGACCGGGTCACTCCCTCGGCCGCCTCGCGGAACGACAGCGTGGTCTCGGTCTCGACGTCGGCGCCGCGCCGCGCGGTGGTGGCCGACCGGCCCCGGCCGCCGAAGAGGCCGCCGAACAGGTCGCTCAGCCGCTCACCGCCGCCGCTGCCTCCGCTGCCGCCGGTCCCGGCGCCGCCGGCCCCGCCGAACAGGTCGCCGAGGTCGAATCCGCCCGCGCCGGAGCCCCCGCCCGGCCGGTAGGAGGCGCCGAACATGGAGCGCGCGTCGTCGTACTCCTTGCGGCGCTGCTCGTCCGAGAGGACGCTGTAGGCCTCGGAGATCTCCTTGAAGCGCTCTTCGGCCTGCTCATCGCCCTTGTTGGCGTCGGGGTGGTTGGCGCGGGCCAGCTTGCGGTAGGCGGACTTGATCTCGTCCTGCGACGCCGACTTCTGGACCCCGAGGACCTTGTAGTAGTCCTTCTCGAGGTAGTCCTTAGTGCTCATCGACGTGTGCCTTCTCCCGCCTCGCGTGTGCCCTGCCGCGGCCGCCGCGGCCGCAGGTGTCCGTCCGCCCCGGGCGCGGTGTGCGCCCGGGGCGGACCGGTCCTACTCGTCCTTGCCACCGGCGGAGGGGGACGAACCCTCTGCGTCCGCACCGCCGCCGTCCGGGTCGGACTCCGAGCCCTCCGGGGCGGCTGCCGCGGGGGCGCCGTCCTCCTCGTCGGCGGGGCCGCCGACGACGACCCGTGCCGGGCGGAGCACCCGCTCACCGATGAGGTACCCCGGCTGGAACACCTCGATCACGGTGGCCGAGTCGGCTCCCGGCTGCGGCACGAAGGTCAGCGCCTCGTGCACGGTGGGGTCGAACTCGTCGCCCTGCGCGCCGTAGGAGCGCAGCCCGAGCCGGCCCACCAGGGCCTCGAGGCCCTCGCCGACGGACTTGAAACCGCCGGTGAGCTCCTCGTGGTCCCGGGCGCGGCCGATGTCGTCCAGGATCGGCAGGAGCTCGCCCAGCACCTGGGCGCGCGCCTGCTCCTTGACGGACTCCCGGTCGCGGTCGACCCGCTTGCGGTAGTTGGCGTACTCCGCCTGCAGCCGCTTCAGGTCGGCCGTGAGCTCGTTGACGCGGTCGTCGGACGCCAGTGCGGCCAGGACCTCGTCTCCGAAGGACGGCTCCTCGGCCCCTTCGGCCCCCTCGGCGGCCTCGGGGGCGCCGGCGTCCGCTGCGGGCGCCTCGGAGGCCCCCTCACCCTCGGGGGTGCGCAGCTCGCCTGTCTCCGGGTCGACCCGCCGCTTGTCGCGGATCACCGGGCCTTCGCCGTTGTCGTTCTCCGGCGGCGCCATCCGCCGCACCTCCTTCTCGCTGGGTAGGGACCGCGTCAGGCGCCGTCGCGCTTGCCGTTCTCCTCGTCGACGATCTCGGCGTCGACCACGTCGTCCTCCTGGGCCCCCGCGCCGGTGTCCGCACCGGCCTCGGCACCGGCGCCGCCTGCGGCGTCGCCCTGCTGGCCGTAGATGGCGGAGCCGATCTTCTGGCTGGCCAGAGCGACCTTCTCGCTCGCCGCGCGGATGGCCTCGATGTCGGAGCCCTCGAGCGCCTGCTTCAGCTCGCCCACGGCGCCCTCGGTCTCGGACTTGACGTCCGCCGGGATCTTGTCCTCGTTGTCCTTGATGACCTTCTCGGTCTGGTAGACGAGCGACTCGGCGTTGTTGCGGACCTCGGCCTCTTCGCGGCGCTTGCGGTCCTCCTCGGCGTACTCCTCGGCCTCGCGGACCATCTTGTCGATGTCGTCCTTGGACATCGCCGAGCCGCCGGAGATCGTGACCGACTGCTCCTTGCCGGTGCCGAGGTCCTTCGCGGTGACGTTCACGATGCCGTTGGCGTCGATGTCGAAGGCGACCTCGATCTGCGGCACGCCGCGCGGTGCGGGCGCGATGCCGGTCAGGTCGAAGACACCGAGCTTCTTGTTGTACTGCGCGATCTCCCGCTCGCCCTGGTAGACCTGGATCTGCACGGACGGCTGGTTGTCGTCGGCCGTCGTGAAGATCTCCGAGCGCTTGGTCGGGATCGTGGTGTTCTTCTCGATGAGCTTGGTGAACACGCCGCCCTTGGTCTCGATGCCGAGGGACAGCGGGGTGACGTCCAGCAGCAGGACGTCCTTCACCTCGCCCTTGAGGACACCGGCCTGCAGCGCGGCGCCGATGGCGACGACCTCGTCGGGGTTGACGCCCTTGTTCGGGTCCTTGCCGCCGGTCTGCTCCTTGACCAGCTCGACCACCGCGGGCATGCGGGTGGAGCCGCCGACCATGACCACGTGGTCGATCTTGTCGACGCCGATGCCGGCGTCCTTGATGACCTGGTTGAACGGCGCCTTGGTGCGCTCGAGCAGGTCGGCGGTGAGTCGCTGGAACTCGGCCCGGGTGAGCTTCTCGTCCAGGTGCAGCGGGCCCTCGGACGACGCCGTGATGTAGGGCAGGTTGATCTGCGACTCGCTGGAGCTGGAGAGCTCGATCTTGGCCTTCTCCGCGGCCTCGCGCAGCCGCTGCAGCGCCATCTTGTCCTTGGACAGGTCGACGCCCTGCGAGTTCTTGAACCGCTCGACCAGCCAGTCGACGACAGCCTGGTCCCAGTCGTCGCCGCCGAGGTGGTTGTCGCCGTTGGTGGCCTTGACCTCCACGACGCCGTCGCCGACCTCGAGCAGGGAGACGTCGAACGTGCCGCCGCCGAGGTCGTAGACGAGGATGGTGGCCTCGTCCTCCTTCTCGAGGTGGTACGCGAGCGCGGCCGAGGTGGGCTCGTTGATGATGCGGAGGACGTTGAGGCCCGCGATCGTGCCGGCCTCCTTGGTGGCCTGCCGCTGGGAGTCGCTGAAGTAGGCCGGGACGGTGATCACCGCGTCGGTGACGTCCTCGCCGAGGTAGGCCTCGGCGTCCCGCTTGAGCTTCTGCAGCACGAACGCGCTGATCTGCTGCGGGTTGAAGCTCTTGCCGTCGATCTCGGTGGACCAGTCGGTGCCGATGTGGCGCTTGACCGAGCGGATGGTCCGGTCGACGTTGGTGACGGCCTGGCGCTTGGCGACCTCGCCGACCAGGACCTCGCCGTTCTTGGCGAAGGCGACCACGGACGGGGTGGTCCGTGCGCCCTCGGCGTTGGTGATGACCGTGGGCTCGCCGCCCTCCAGCACCGAGACGACCGAGTTCGTCGTTCCCAGGTCGATACCGACCGCACGTGCCATGAGTTCGTCCTCCGTCAAGGTTGAGTGCTACGAGCGTAAGTTTGCTTCGCCGCTCGATCTCTGTCAAATCAGTTGAGTCTCATCGACTCAAGTTAGCTTCCATGGGGTGTCAACGCTGCACTGTGGAGTGTTGTTCCCGCAGGCCGGGGCGTTTCGAGGATCATGGGCGAACCCGGGCGAACGTTTGACTCGCGGGGTTCGAGATGATGCCGGGGGCGGAGTTTCCCGCGGTGCCCGGTGCGGCGCCCGCGCGGTGCCCGCGCCGCGCTCCGCGGGCGCGCCGGAGCGCGCTCCGGGCGGGGGGAAGCCCACGCGGTATTACTCGCTAGTAACATTCAAGGGGTCCGGTGTGTGGCGCGCCGGACGCCGACGCAGGATGGGAGGCCACGGACGATGCTGTACCTGATTCTGGGCATCATCACCTCGGTCTTCGCCGTGGTCGCGCTTGCCGCGTTCGTGCTGGGCATCGTCCAGATCACGCGGACCGTGGGTGTGGGCCGAGCGGTGGAACCGGAGCGCAAGGGGCCGTTCGGACAACGGCTCACCATGACGCTCATCGAGGTGCTCGGGCACACGCGGATGCTCAAGTGGCGCTGGGTCGGCGTCGCCCACTGGTTCGTGATGGTGTCGTTCCCGCTGCTGGTCTTCACCGTGATCGAAGCCCAGGGCGAAGTCTTCAACCCGCACTTCACACTGCCGCTCATCCACGACTGGACGGTCTACGGGCTCGCCATCGAGTTCATCGCCGGCACCAGCCTGGTCGGCATCGTCGGCCTGACGGTCTACCGCCTGCTCAACGGCCCGCACCGGAAGGGCCGCGACTCGCGGTTCACCAACTCCAAGACCTGGACCGCGTACTACGTCGAGTCCTACCTGTGGGGCCTGCTCATCGCGATCTTCGTGATCCGCGGCCTGAAGTCCGCCATGGGCGACTTCCCCTTCCCCGCCTGGGCCACCCCGATCTCCACCGCGCTCGGCCAGGTGCTGCCCGGCGATGCCGCCACCGCCGAGCCGGCCATCGCGCTCGTCGCCGCGTTCAAGCTGATCATCAGCTACCTGTTCTTCGTGGTGATCGCCTGGAAGCTCACCATGGGCATCGGCTGGCACCGCTTCCTCGCTCCGGTGAACATCTACTTCAAGCGCAACGCCGACGGCTCCCCGTCGCTCGGCGCCGCCAAGCCGATGATGGACGCCTCCGGCACCAAGCCCCTCGACTTCGAGGAGGCCGACCCCGACGAGGACCCGTTCGGCGCCGGCAAGATCACCGACTTCACCTGGAAGGGCCTGCTCGACTTCAGCACCTGCACCGAGTGCGGCCGGTGCCAGTCGCAGTGCCCCGCGTGGAACACCGGCAAGCCGCTCTCGCCGAAGAAGGTCGTGCTCGACCTCCAGAAGCACACCTACGAGACCGCCCCCTACCTCCTCCAGGGCATCACCGAGGAGACCCTCGCCGAGAAGCAGGACGAGTCGCACTCCGGCACCGACGTCCTCGCGCTCCTGGGCAAGCCGCTGGTCGGCACCGAGGAGGAGGGCGGGATCATCCACCCCGACGAGCTGTGGGCCTGCACCAACTGCGGCGCCTGCGTCGAGCAGTGCCCGGTCGACATCGAGCACATCGACCACATCCTCGACATGCGCCGCTACCAGGTCATGGTCGAGTCCAACTTCCCGTCCGAGGCCAACACGCTCCTGAAGAACCTGGAGAACAAGGGCAACCCCTGGGGCATGGCCGAGGACCGCCGGATGGACTGGATCTCCGAGGTCGGTTTCGAGGTTCCGGTCGTCGAGGACAAGCTCCCCGAAGGCACCGAGTACCTCTTCTGGGTCGGCTGCGCCGGCGCCCTGGAGGACCGCGCCAAGAAGACCACCAAGGCCATCGCCGAGCTGCTGCACACGGCGGGCGTGAAGTTCGCCGTGCTCGGCGGCATGGAGGCCTGCACCGGCGACCCCGCGCGCCGGCTCGGCATGGAGTACGTCTTCCAGATGCTCGCGCAGCAGAACGTGGAGACGCTCAACGAGGTCGGCGCCACCAAGATCGTGGCGAGCTGCCCGCACTGCTTCAACACGCTCGGCAACGAGTACCCGCAGCTCGGCGGCGAGTACGAGGTGGTCCACCACAGCCAGCTGCTCGCCAAGCTGGTCGACGACGGCCGCCTCACGCCGGTCACGCCGATCGACGAGAAGATCACCTACCACGACCCGTGCTTCCTCGGCCGGCACAACAAGGTCTACACGCCGCCGCGCGACATCATGGCGCAGGTGCCCGGCGTGCAGACCCAGGAGATGCACCGGCACAAGGAGCGCGGCTTCTGCTGCGGCGCCGGCGGTGCCCGGATGTGGATGGAAGAGCGGATCGGCAAGCGCATCAACACCGAGCGGGTGGACGAGGCGCTGACCACCGACCCCGACACCGTGTCGACCGCGTGCCCGTTCTGCCAGGTCATGCTCGGTGACGCGATCAACGAGAAGAAGTCGGCCGGCGAGGCCAAGGAGAGCCTCGAGGTCGTGGACGTCTCCCAGCTGCTCCTGCGTTCGATCAAGGGCGACGGAGCGGAGCCGGCCGGCGAGCCGGAGAAGGAGAACGCCTGATCCGACCCGCGCCGCCGCCGCGAACCGGCGGCGCGCGGCGGGCAGGGGCGCTGCCGCCCGTATCCGGGGCGCGCTCCCCGCACAGCGGATCATGAGGGCCCCGGCGCATGCGCCGGGGCCCTCGGCGTGCGGAGGGCCGGGACCGGGGGCGCCGCGGCCCGGAGCGGCCGTCGGGCGGGCGGCCCCAGGAGTGCAGTGCCCGCGGGGGCGGAGTCAGGGGTGCGTCAGGGGCGGCGGCCGGCGGCGTCGAAGCGCTCGGTCGGCTCGAACCGGCCCAGCGAGGGCGCACCGCCGGAGCGGACGCGGGCGGGACGGCGCGGCCGCACGACGCCGAGTACGCGGTCGAGCTCGGCTGTCGACAGGGCGCTGTCGGCCCCGGCAACGGCGATGAGGACGTCGGCGTAGAGCTCGATCTCTGCCATGGCCGCGTGGTCATGCAGGCGCGCGTCGGCGTGGATGTCGGGGTCCAAGCGGGCGCACCTCCCTGCGGGACCGGCCGCGGAGGCACCGGCTCCACCCCAGGTTACGCCCGGGTAGCCCACCCGGGCATGACTCGCGCGGGCCATTCCTCCCGTGCCGGGACTAGTCCCGCAGGGGGAGGGCGGCCCGCCGCCGGGGCGCCGCGGACGTGCTGGCCGGGCCGGGGCGCGCCGGACCGGCCGGCCCTGCAGGGTTCAGTCGGCCCGGCGCCACGCCACCGCGCGGTGCTCGGCGGCGCGGGCGGCGTACTTCTCCGGTGTCTCGGCGAACAGCGCGCGGTCGCCGTCGGTGAGTTCGCGCACCACCCTGCCCGGAACGCCCGCCCAGAGCGTCCCGGCCGGCACCTTCTTCCCGGGCGGCACGAGTGCACCGGCCGCGACCAGGGCGCCCGCGCCCACCCGCGCGCCGCCCAGCACGCGCGCCCCGATGCCGATCAGAGCGCCCTCCTCGACCACGGCGCCGTGCACCATCGCCTGGTGGCCGAGGCTCACCCGGTCGTGCAGCTCCACCGGCTCGCCCGGATCGGAGTGCAGGCCGCACTGGTCCTGGATGTTGCAGTAGGCGCCGACCAGGATGTCCTCGGTGTCGGCGCGCAGCACCGAGCCGTACCAGACGCTGCTGTGCGCGCCCAGGCGTACCCGGCCGACGACGACCGCGCCGGGCGCGACCCACGCCTCGGGGTGGATGTCGGGCGATCCGAAGCCGGCGTCGCCGACCAGGGCTCCGGGTGAGGCGGTCATGCTGGGCCCTCCTGGGGTCGTCGCGGGTGTGCAGCGGCGGCGCAGCAGCGGCTGCGGCACTGGACCGGGCGCTCGGCGGCCGGGCCGGCGGCGCGCACCGGCCGGCGCGGCTCCGGCGCCGCCGATCGCGAATACCTTAGTCGCATAGCCTGGAGCCCGGCCGGCGGAGAGGGGGTCCGGTGCATTCGGTGCAGATCCGCGCCGCACTGCGGCGCGCAGCGGCAGTTCCGACGCTGCCGGCGGGCCCCCGCCCGCGCCGCGCCGGCCCCGGACACCCCGGCATCCCGGCCCGCGCGGTATTGAGCCCGGTCCATCCGCACGGATACCGTGGGCGCTTCTTGGTGTTCGCCAGGCCACGCTTCGTACAGAGCTGCAGCACGACCCGCATCCGCCGCTCCACCGGACATCCGCGCCTCCGATCCGCTCCGCGTGAATTCTCGCCGATGCGTAGTGGGGGCGATATGGGAATGATGGGTGGCGGGAAGCGGGTCACCCTTCCCCGACATGCCGCCAACCCGGTTGATTAGGACATGAACGAGCAGAACTCAGAGATGGTGTCGAACCTCCTCCGCGAGGAGGCGTTCCCGAGCGCCCGCAAGGGCTACGACAAGCGCCAGGTCGACGACTTCGTGGTGCGCAACCACAACCACATCCGCGACCTCCAGGAGCGGCTGGCCCGGGCCCACGACGAGCTGGAGCAGCTCCGCCGCGAGCTCGCCGAGGCCAAGGACCGCGCCGCGTCGCGTCCCGAGCACGAGGAGATCAGCGAGCGGATGTCCACCATCCTCCGGATAGCGGAGGAGGAGGCCAAGGAGAAGCGCGGCAAGGTCGACAGCGAGGTCGAGGAGATCCGCTCCTCGGCCGAGGACGCTGCCGCCAAGACCCGCAAGGACTCCGAGGAGCACGCCGAGCGCATCCTGTCCTCCGCCCGCACCGAGGCCGGCGAGCTGGTCTCGGCCGCCAAGGAGGAGGCGGAGCAGATCCACTCCGCCGCGGAGAAGGACGCCGCAACGCGCGTCTCCGATGCCGAGGCCCGCGCGAAGAAGATCCACGACACCGCGGACCGCCGCCTGGCCACGCTCACCGCCACCCACAACGAGGCGGCCCGCCGCCTCACCGACATGCACAAGACGCTGGCCACCCTGCTGGAGCAGGAGAAGCAGGCGGGGCCGCTGGAGGCCGGGCTGTCCCGCGAGGACGCGCCCGCCAGCGTCCAGGAGCCGGCCGAGGCCGCGGCGCCGAAGGGTGGCCAGCAGGGGCCGAAGCAGAACCCGAAGCCGGCCCAGCAGGCCAAGCCCGAGCAGGCCAAGCCGGAGCAGGGCCCGCAGCAGCAGAAGGCGCAGCAGCCGAAGGCCGCTGCTCCGCAGCCGGCGGCTCCGGCCGCTCCGCAGGCGGCTCCGGAGGAGGACGAGGGTCCGTCCACCGTCCGGCTCAACCCGCAGTCCGGCCACGGGGCCGCACCGCAGTCGGCGCCGGCTGCTCCGGCGGCGCCGCAGGCGCCGTCCGGCGGCCACCAGCAGGCGCCGCAGTCGGGCCCGCAGGCGTCCGCTGCGCCGTCCGGACCGCAGGCCGCGCCGTCTGCTCCGGCCCCGTCGGGCCCGCAGGCGGCGATGCCGCAGCCGCAGGGCGCCCGGTACACCATCCCGGCCCCGCCGGAGAAGGACGCGGCCCCGGCAGCTCCGGCTGCGCCGGCCGACCCGGGGGCCACGGCGATGCACCAGCGCCCCGACCAGGCACCGCAGGCGCCGGCCGCCCCGCAGGACGGCGGCGAAGGCGAGGGCGTGCGCATCATCAAGCCCTGACGTCCGCGGCGACCGGGACATGTCGGGCGCCGGGGGCGGGACGCAGGTCCCGCCCCCGGCGCTGCTGTTCCCCGCTCCCGGCCGCGGGCCGGCCGCAGCGCGCAGCGAAACCGCCGCCGCAGCCGGGGCTCCGACCTGCTTCGTCCCTGCATGCAGGGCTACGTCGGCCTTGTCCGCGCCGGTCGGCTACGATTCGACCAGCCATGATTATCCGCCCCGCCATCAGGTCTGACCTCGGTGCGATCCTCCGCCTGCTGCGCGAACTCAGCGACGGGACCTCCGGTAGCAGCGCCGGTGTCCGCATGTCGTCCGCAGCGGTCCGCGCCTGGACCCGGATGGAGGCCGACCCCGACCGCACCGTCCTGGTGGCCGAGCGCCGCGGCCAGATCATCGGCACCCTGGACCTGATGGTGGTCGCCAACCTCACGCACGACGCCCAGCCGTGGTGCGTCGTCGACAACCTCGTCGTCGACCCCGCCTGCCGCCGCAGCGGCGTGGGCCGCTCGCTGATGGAGGAAGCGGCCGACCGCGCGGGGCGCGCCGGCTGCTACAAGGTGGAGCTGCTCTCGCACGAGAGCCGCGGGGGAGCACACGACTTCTACCGCGCGCTCGGCTTCGAGAACTCCGCAGCGGGGTTCCGCCGGCCGTTGTGAGCGGTGCCCCGAACCAGTGGCCCTCCCGCCCGCTGCCGGGTGCAGCCCCGTGCACGCGAACGCGCCCGGCGCCCGCGGCGGGCCGCGGGCGCCGGGCGCGCAATCGGGGGCCGGCCGGCGGTCAGCGGCCGGAGCGGAGCGGGATGGGCTTGAACAGGCAGACCAGCACGAAGCCGGCCACCGCGATCGGGAGGCCCAGCTCGAAGACGGTCTGCATCGACGTGTTGAACGCCCCGATCACCGCATCCTGCGCCTCGGCCGGCAGCGCATGGATGGTCTCCGGTGAGCCCAGCGCGGACTCGCCGAGGTCCGGCGGGGCCGGAGCGGTCCGGCCGGCCGCCTCGGCCTCGGCGGAGCGCTCCGCCATCCGGCGGGTCAGCTCCGCGAGCTCGGTGTGCAGGCGGCTCGTCATCACCGCGCCGAAGACCGCGACGCCCATCGCGCCGCCCAGGTTGCGGAAGAACGCCACCGCCGACGTCGCCGACGCCATGTCGGCGCGCGCCAGCGCGTTCTGCGCGGCGAGGATGAGGATCTGCATGCACAGGCCGAGGCCCAGGCCGATCAGGCCGACGCCGGTGCCGACCAGGACCAGCGAGGAGTCGGCCTCCAACCGGGCCAGCACCAGGTAGCCGAGGACGACCAGCAGCATGCCGATCACCGGGAAGACCTTCCACCGGCCCCAGCGGCTCACCATGAAGCCCGACGAGATGCCGGCGACCAGCGAGCCGCCGACCATCGGCAGCGTCATCAGCCCGGACGCGGTCGGGCTCATGCCCTTCACGATCTGCAGGTACTGCGGGAAGTAGATCATCACGCCGAACATGGCCATGCCGACCGCGGCGGAGGCGGCCGAGGAGAGCACGAACGTCCGGTCCCGGAACAGCCGGGGCGGCAGGATCGGGTCGGATGCGCGGCGCTCGGCCAGCACCGCGAAGACCGTCAGCGCCACTGCGGCGGCGGCCAGTGCGTAGGCCGGGGCCGAGTTCCAGGCGAACTCCTTGCCGGCCAGGCTCAGCAGCAGCATGACGGCGCTCGCTGCGCCGACGATGCAGGTGGCGCCCCACCAGTCCACCCGGGCGCCGCTCTGCGGCCGGGACGGCAGCCGCAGCAGCCGCTGGATGCTGATGAACGCCACCACCGCGACGGGCACCGTGATGAAGAAGCACCAGCGCCACCCGAGCGGGCTGTCGACCAGGAAGCCGCCCAGCAGCGGCCCGGCGATGGTGGAGACCGCGAACACCGACCCGAGGAAGCCGGAGTAGCGGCCGCGCTCCCGCGGCTCCACGACGTCGCCGAGGATCACCTGCGGCAGCGTCGCGAGTCCGCCGGCTCCGATGCCCTGCACGAACCGAGCGGCGATCAGCCACGTCATGTCCTGGGCGAACCCGGCCGCGACCGAGGAGCAGATGAAGATGACCAGCGCCGTCTGGAACAGCAGCTTCCGGCCCCAGATGTCGGAGAGCTTGCCCCACAGCGGGGTCGACGCCGTCATGGTCAGCAGTGTTGCGCTGGCGACCCAGGAGAGCTTGTCCTGTCCGCCGAGGTCGCCCACGATCGTCGGCAGCGCGGTGCCGACGATCGACGTGGTGAGCATGGAGGTCAGCATCGCCAGCATGAGCGCGATGAGGATCTCGATGATCTGGCGCTGGCCGTAGGCGGGCGCCTCGGCCTCCACCGGCTGCTCCGGAGCCGCCGCCGCTGCGCCGCGCTGGGCCGCGCCCTTCCGGGGGGCGGTGCCGTGGGCGGTGCCGCCGTGCAGGGTGCCGGTGGCCGGTGCGCGCTCCGCCGCCCGTTCCCGTCCCTGCTCCGCCGCCTGGTCTGTCACTGTGTGTCCCCCTCACACGGCTGCCGTGCCGGCCGCCTGCCCCCGGTTCGGCCGCGCACGCAGGGCCCCGCGGCGCGCAGCACAGCGCGTCCCGGTGGGGTCGGGGTGGTCGGTCGTGGAGCCGGGTGCGGGGCAGAGCCAGGGCAGACGCCATAGCGGATCTCCGCATGCGGATCGCACCGCGGCGAGCGGTACCGGAGGGAGAAATCGGCCGATGTCACCCTCCGGTATAAGTAAACACTGTTGACTTGTCAAGCCCGGCCGTTATGGTTCGGTGCCCCGGGCATGGTTCGATAAGGGGCGGTCCGGTGGGCGGCGGGACGGAGCCGGAATGGTGTCCTCCCCGGTCACCGGGGTGCCGTCCGGAAATCGGGCGGTGCCGGCGGCGCGCAGCCGGCGCACCGCGCGGGATCCGACGAGGGGGCAGCAATGGGGCACCCGGGCGCAGAATCCGAGGACGGGTGCTCCGGGCGGCCGCGCGATCGAGAGGCGACGCGGCGGCGCATCCTGGACAGCGCCCGCGCGCTGTTCACCGCGGAGGGCTACCAGTCGGTCTCCTCGCGGCGCATCGCGGCGCACGCCGGGGTCAACGTGGCGCTGATCAACCGCTACTTCGGGGCCAAGCGCGGCCTGCTCGCCGAGGTCATCGCCGAGGAAGCGGCGTTCCCCGGCATCATCGGCGGCTCGCGCGAGGAGCTGCCGCGCCGCCTCGCCGAGCACGTCGTGGACCGCTCGCTGGCAGGCGGAACCCCGCTCTCCCGCGCGCTCGAGCACTCCGCGGGCGATCCCGATCTGGCGTCGGTGCACCGGGAGCGGCTGGAGAACGCGATCATCGCGCCGCTGGCCGAGGCGATCGGCGGGCCCAGCGCCCGTGCGCGGGCCGCCCTGGTGGTGTCGATGCTGCTGGGCGTCGGCCTGGTGCGGCGCGTGGAAGGCGCCGCCGACCTGGTCTCCTACGACCGCGAGCGGCTGATCCGCCGGCTCGTCAGCATCATCGACGCCTGTCTTGAGCTCTCCCCCGAGGAGGCCGCTGCCGCCACCGCCGCAGACACGGCTGCGGCGGATACCGCCGAAGAGGACTGAGTCCGGCCCCTGCCGCTGCCTCCCATCGGATTCCGCGCCCTGCGGCGCCCTGCCGGCTGCCTGCTGGAACTGCCATTGCCCGCACCCGGTGGTTTCGAACCCACTTGGCCGACAGATCTCCGTTTCTCGAGGCAGATTTTACGCAACACGCCTTGCGGGCACCCTCCGCGGAAAATCGGCACCTCCTGTGTTTCGCTGTGGAGCCATGCGGCCCGTGCCGGAATGGTGCGGATGCCGCTGCCGTAAATCATCGGCTCCGCACTATCGGAAAACGTGGGGGAAGAGCATGGACGGGGAACGGGGACCTGTGCCCGCTGCGGTCGGCGGCCGGCCCGCGGGGGTGCGGGCGCCAGCGGCCGCACCGCAGCCGGCGGCACGGGGGCGTGCGGTGCGCGGGCAGGAGGCCCGGGGGCGCCGCGGAGGCGCCCGGAACGGGGAGCGCAGTGCGGACGCGGGGGGCGCGGCGGCCCGTCGGCGCAGTAAACGCGGGGCCCGGGCCCTGCCGGCGAGGGTGGCCCGACATCGGGTCCGAGATTCCGGCCGCACCGCCGGGCGCACCATCGTCGTCTTATCGGCGCTGCTCTGGCTCGGTGCGGGCGGAGCAGTGGCGGCCGAGGAGGCCGCCGCGGGAACGGTCGCCCAGAAGGCCGCCGACTACGCGCTCTCGCAGGTCGGCGCACCGTACCGGTACGGCGGGAACGGCCCCAGCGGATTCGACTGCTCCGGGCTGGCGCAGTGGTCCTACAAAAAGGCCGGAAAATCGATCGGCCGCACCACCTATGACCAGTTCGCCCAAGGAAAGGCCGTCTCCAAGGCCAATCTGAAAAAGGGCGACCTGGTCTTCTTCTATTCCGGGCCCTCGCACGTCGGGATCTCGCTCGGCGACGGGCGGATGGTGCACGCGCCCAGCTCAGGAAAGCAGATCCAGATCGTCAAGACCTCCGACTACTGGGACGCCCACTACAAGGGCGCCCGCCGGATGGCCTGACCCGCGTGCCGGCGCCCGCTCCGCCGGCCGCCTTCCGCCGACCTGACGCGCGTGCGCGCCCCGGACCGGGGTCCGGGGCGCTGCAGCGGCCGGTTCAGCCGAGCACGATCGCGCCGGCGAGCAGCGCGACACCGAAGTCCACCGCGCCGCTGCCGGTCGCGATGGCCCGTCCCCCCTGGCAGCTGGTGCCGGAGTAGAGGGCGAACTTCGTGTCGGAGTCGGCTTCGAGGGCCACCACGCCGCCCTGCTCGGAGTCGAGGGGGCGGCACCCGCCGCCCTCCACCTCCTGGCGGTGGCCGGATTCGAAGACGACGGTTACCGAGGCGCGGCTGCGCTCGCCGCCCCGGTGGCCCCGGGCTCCGGCGAGCGTGGCGGACATGGTGGCGAGGTTCGCGGGACGGATCGGCACGGGCGGCGTCCTCTGCTCCGAGACGGATTATTCACTGAACGTCATTATCGTGTTCGGAGAGTGAGCATCCGCGGTGGTCTGCCGGTGTGTCGGGGCATTCGCCGACATGGCGCCCCTGGAGCGGAACGCGTCCGCCGCCGGGCGGGCAGGGACCGGTCTCAGGCCGCGCGCGACGCCAGTCCCGGGTAGTCGAGCACGAGGCCCGAGGCGTCGTAGACCAGCCTGCAGGCCACGTCGAACGCGGGAGCGGCGTAGTCGAAGTGCTGCTCCGACCCGCCGCAGGGGACCCGCGCATACCCCTGCTCGAGGCGCTCGACCGCCAGGCCGCCGACGCGGACGAAGGCGGCCGGGGCATCGGCCCGCTCGCCTGCACCGAGCGCAAGGCGGCGCAGGGGGAGCGCGTTGGTCACGACCGAGGCTTCCAGGTCGACGTCGCGGCATCCGCCGAGCTCCGGAGCCGGTGATCCGTCCACCCGCCACGCGCCCGCGCCGTCGGATTCCAGCAGCACGGAGCCGGCTGCCTCGGCCGAACGCACGGAGACCCGGGCACTGCGGGTGGCGCCTTCGGCGTTAAGGGCGATGTCGTAGTCGGCCACCCAGGGGCGGCCCTCCTCAACGGCGGTGGTGCAGCCGGTGATCCGGGATCCGCCGCTCCCTCCGGAGGGGCTGGCCGCTGAGAAGCAGGCGACTTCGAAGCCGTCGCGTGCGCCGTGGTGCCGCCAGGCGGCGGTGCGGGGAAAGGGGCGGAAGCTCATGGGGAACACCTCCCCCTGGGGAGCTTCGGCATTCCCGCCCGCCGCCGGCCCGCGATGGGGCACGGACACCGCGCTCCGCCGAGCGCGGCGGGAACCAGGGGGAGGGGCTGTTCGTCGTAGAAGGGACGGCCACAGGGAAGGGGATGCGATGCTGCTGCTCCTCACCCATGTGCTGGCCGCCGCCCTCTTCGGCCCCGACCTGGTCCCCGGCGGCGTGCTCGACGCTGTCGGCGGGCTGACCGGGCTGGGCGGGGCCGCACTGCTGGCCGCGGTCGCCGTCGGCGCCGCGCTGGTCCTGGTCGCCCTGCGCGGTCACCCGCCGGAGTGCACCGGGTCGGCTGCGTCGGCCGAAGAGTCCTGGCTGCGCCGCTCCGCGCGCCGCCCGGTGCCGCCCGCTGCGGCGCCCGACACCCCGGGAAAGCCCCGTCCCCGAGCCCCCGGCGCCGCGCTCGCGGCCGCCTGAGCCGGCCGCGCCTGCCGCGTCCGACCACCCCCGCCGGAGGTCTCCGGCCCTGCCTCGAGGGGCTCTTCCACCGTGTACACCTTTGCACCCATTGCGGCCGCCATCGGCTTCGCCGCCACGGTCACCACCGTGCTGACCGCCCTGTTCGCCCCGATCGCCGGAGCGTCGGCCGCCGCCCTGGCCGTCGTCGCCCTCACCGTCCTGGTGCGCCTCGCCGTGCACCCGCTGAGCCGCGCCGCCGTGCGCGGTGAGAAGCAGCGCGCCCGGCTCGCCCCGGAGATGCGCCGCATTCAGGAGAAGCACGCCGGCAACCCGCAGCGCCTCGCTGAAGCGCAGCAGCAGCTCTTCCAGAAGGAGGGCACCACGCCGCTCGCCGGGTGCCTGCCGATGCTCGCCCAGACGCCGGTGTTCCTCGTGCTCTACGGGCTCTTCATCAGCCCGGAGGTCAGCGGCGGACCGAACACCCTGCTCGCGGAGACACTGGCCGGGGTTCCGCTCGGCGACACGCTCTCCGCCGCGGCCGGCGGCTCCGGCATCGCGGGCGCGGCCGTGTTCGCGGTCCTGATGGCGGTGGCCGCGGCCGCGGCGTGGGGCACCCGGCAGTGGCTCACGCTGCCGGCGATGCAGCAGAACGCGGCCGGGCCGGCGGGCGCCGGCCAGCCGCAGCTGCCCGGCATGGGGGTGATGACCTACCTGCCGTTCATGACGGTGGCGATCGTCGCCTTCGTGCCGCTCGCCGCCGGCCTGTACCTCGCCACGTCGACGGTGTGGAGCCTGGCCGAGCGCCTCTACCTGCGGGCGGCCATCACCGTCTGAGGCGCCGGGCCGGCGTGCGGTGCCCGCGGGCGCGGCCGGCTCCAGCGCAGACGTCAGTCGAGGTTCACGTTGGCGCAGGCCAGGCGGTCGCCGGCCATGCCGGCTTCGCCGTCGGCGGTCTTGGTGTGCTCGGCGTGGATCACCAGCGACTGCATCTCGCCGGCCCGCGGCGCCCAGTCGACGCCGGTGTCGGAGTCGGCGCTGCCGTCGGCGTCGGTGGCGAAGTCGAGCCAGACCTCGTTGTCGTCGTTGGCGTAGGCCGGGTCGGTCGACGGCTGCTCCGGGTCCTCCTTGTCCTGGTAGTGCGGACCGGAGTCGTCGGGGTTCTCGCCGCACGGCTCGGTGTGCATGTGCGCGCCGAACTTGCGGTCCGGCTCCAGCCCGGCCACGGTGAGCTCGAACTCGGTCTCGGTGCCCTCGGCGCCGCCGCCGGTTCCGGCGCTGCTCTCCTCGCCGCCATGGCCTTCGTGTCCGTCGTCCTGACGGGGCGCGCGGGCGTCGTCCCCGTCGTCCCCGCCCTCGTCGGGGTCGTCGGAGATGACGAGCTTGACCGTCGACCCGGCCGGCACGGCCTCGGTGTCGTAGGTGACGGCCGTCGCGCCGTCAGAGTACTCGGTGAACTCCTCGGAGACGTCGGCGAGCACCTTCGCTTCCGGCGACGCCTCCTCCGGCGCGTTCTCCTCGGCCGACGCCCCGCCGAGGTCGTCGGTCCCGTCGTCTCCCTGGTCGTTCCCGCTGCATCCCGCCAGCAGCGGGAACACCATCAGTGCGGCCATAGTCCTGGTGCGGAGCACGTCTGACACCCCCGGGTCGTGGTCGTCCGCCCAAGCTACCCAAAGTGACGCGGAGAATACAGGGTGTCGGCTGCGGGCTGCGGGCTGCGGGCCGCGGGGGCAGCCCCGCTCCGGCGCCCCTGCTCAGCGGTGCAGGGTAGGCGCGGAGTCTCCGGAGGGGGAGAAGAAGTCGCGGAAGGTGAAGGCGGCGGGGGTCGGGCCCTGGGTGCGGAGGGCGTGCAGCCGTTCGCCGGCCTCGCCGGTGCCGGGGCGGTGGCCGGCCGGAACCCACCACAGGACGGAGGCGACCTCGTCGGGGTGGTGGAACCACTCGCGGCGGCGGCGCAGGTAGTCGAGGTGGAGGGTGCGGTAGGTGAAGTTCCACAGGGAATCGCGGTCTTCCCAGGTGGAGAGGTTGATCAGGATGTCCGGACCGAACGGCCGGGACTCCGTGGCGTCGTCGCGCCCGCCCTCGATGAACCGCCAGACGAACCCCGGCGCCGCGTCGGCGAGGGCGTTGACCGGCGCCAGGCCCTCCGTGAAGTCGGCCATCCCGGCTGCGTCACGCGGCGCCCGGAACGCGCCGACGTTGAGTTGGGCCAGGTGGAACCGGTGCTCGGCAGGGGCGTGCGCGGAACTCGTGTCGGTGCTCATGGCGGTAGCCAAGCACGCGGCGGATTCTAGTTCAATGATTATTTTTTTAGAAGTCGGACCGGGCCGCGTTCAGCAGTGCTCTCCGCCGACCGCCGAGACGGTGACGCAGCAGCCCTCCGGCGCCGGGTCCATCCGGGCGGTGAAGCGGCCCGTTCCCTCGACCATCCCGCGCAGCAGCTCCAGGTTCATGGCGCAGGCGAGGGGCGGGTGCGTCGACGCAAGGGCGTGGAAGGGGCAGTTCCGCAGCCGCAATCCGGCCCCGGTGCCGTCGGCCGCCGGCGCGTAGCCCGCGTCGGCCAGCGGCGCGGCCAGCTCGGTCAGGGTCCGGCATCCGGCGACCGCGGGGGCGCGCCGCTCGCCGTGCGCGCGGGCCGCCGCGTGCAGGGCCTCCTCAGCTCCCGCGTGCTCGACCGCGTCGGCCAGGATCCCTGCTGCCGACGCATAGTCGCGCGGCGGCACGGAGACGGCGACCTCGCCCGGGGCGCGCCGGTAGAACTTGGCGGGGCGGCCCGACCCCGGGCCGGTGCGCCCGGACGCCTTCCGCTCGTCCACCGCCAGCAGGCCGGCCGAAACGAGCTTGTCCAGGTGGAACGCTGCCAGCGCAGCGCCGACCCCGGCCGCCTCGGACGCTGCCGCGCGGGTCGCCTCGCCGTGTTCCACCACGTGCTCGTAGAGGCGCTGGCGCAGCGGGTCGGCGAGCAGGCCCGCCGCCTCCAGCGCGGCGGGGCCTGCGGTCACATCGTCCATGGCCCCATTCTCGCCCCGGGGCGCGTTGGCCGGGCAACCGGACGCCACCCGCCACGCACGCTCTGACCCGCCGGGACCGCCGCCCGGCGGGTGCGGGGCGGCTGCCGCGTACGGTGGGACTGCGGCGGCCGGCCGGGCGCCGTCCGGGAGCGGAGCAGGCGGCAGGACGGGTGGCAGCGGGGACATGCGGACCATCAGGACCGGTGGCGCAGTGGAGCTGGAGATCCGCAAGTCGCGGTTTCTCTGCGCCATGGAGCGGGTGGCCGACGAGGAGGCGGCGCGGGAGTTCATCGCCCAGCGCCGCCGGGCGCACTGGAGCGCGAACCACAACTGCACCGCCTACATTCTCGGCGACGACGCCGAGATCCAGCGCTCCAGCGACGACGGCGAACCCTCCGGCACCGCCGGCGTGCCCATGCTGGAGGTCCTGCGCCACCGCGGGATCACCGACGCCGTCGCCGTCGTCACCCGCTACTTCGGCGGGATCAAGCTCGGCGCGGGCGGGCTGATCCGCGCCTACGGGGGCGCCGTGTCGGCCGCCGTCGACGAGCTCGGCGTCCTGGAGCGGCGCACCCTCGCCGTGGTCGCGGTGATGGCGGACTACCTGCGGGCGGGGCGCCTCGAAAGCGATCTGCGCTCCTCCGGATACACGGTGCGCAATGTCGAATACGGCGCCGACGTGCGCATCGACGTCGCCCTGCCCGAAGAGCAGCTGCCCGCGTTCGAGGCGTGGCTGGCCGAGGCGACCGCGGGCGAGGCGGTCTGCGAACGGGTCGGTGCCGCCCGGGTCGAAGTGGCTCCCGATACGGGCTGAACGGTGGGCCCCGGGGCTGCGCGTCGGCGGTACCGGAGCGGGCACAACCCTGGGTGACGGGCCCGCCCGGGGGCGCGCTGCGCTACCGTCGCGGCCGGAGTGAGTCGTTTCGACCGGACGGCGGCGGAGCGCGGATACCGCGCCGCGGCCAGAGCCGGGCACCGGAGGAGGTGGCCATGCCGACCGTGCGCGCAGCGGCGCCGGTGGTCGCCGCGGTGCTGCTGGCCGCGGGCTGCTCCGGGCCGGAGGCGGGCGGGGACGACCCGTCGCCGCAGCCGCTTCCCACCGCGTTCGGGGGAGAGGCACCGCCCGGCGTCGGCACCGAAGTGGTGCGCTACCTGCACGGTCCCGGAGCGGAAGCCCCCGACATCGTCTCCGACGAGCGCGGCATCCGCATCACGGCGTTCGGATCCGCCTTCCTGATCAGCGCCAACAGCGCGGAGCGGCACGCGGTCCAGCGCGCGGCCGACGGGGACGTGCTGTGGGAGGGCGAGCTGCGGGTGGACGGCTTCCTGCCGCCGCCCGAGCCGGGCGGCCCGCCGGAACTGCGGCTGTCCGGGGAGGGCGGCGCGGGCCTGGTCGTCGGCGACGACGGCGAGGTCCGGTGGGAGGGCGCGAGCGCGCGCGACGACTACGTGGCGGGACTGTCGGTGACCCGCCCTGAGGGCTGGTCCCCGGAGGAGCCGCACGGCGAGTTCACCGTCGACCCGGGCGACGGGGCCGACCCGTGGACGTTCGCGTTCACCCCGCCCGAGGACGGCGGGGACGGCGGCAGTGGCGGCGGCGAGGCCCCGTCGCCCTCACCCGATCCGGACGACCCCGCCCAGCAGGTGCCGGAAGCCGCCCCGGACCCGGACCGGATGGGCGTCCCGGTGGGGGCGGGCAGCGGTGTGGTGCTGCTCGACGACGGCGCCGGACTGCTCCAGGCCCGGGCGACCGGCGCCGGCGCCACCGGCGGCGAGGAGCCCGGCACCGAGCTGTGGAACTACACCGGCGACGATCCCGACCTGCTCGGCGAAGGGGCGATCCCGCGCGCCCGCCCGGAGGTCGTCGGCGTCTACCGGGTGCCCGAGGAGCCGGGGGCCGATGCGGCGGCGGACCGCTCCACCGGCTCGCCGGAGCCTGCGGCCGACGAGAGCGCGGAGGAGAGCGGTTCGCCCGGGGCGGATGCGCCGAGTGGCGGCGCGGACGGGGACGGCAGCGGCGACGAGAGCGCGGGCGGGTCCGACGCCGTCCTGCTCCGCTGGTCCCGGCCCGAGGAGCCGTCCCTGCTCTCCCTGCACGACCTGGAGACCGGCGACATCCGGTGGACCCTCGCCGAACCCGGTGCCAACCCCGGCGAGCCGGACTTCGCGCTGCGCCCGCTGCCCGGCACCGTCTTCGACCCGGAGACGGGCACCCTCCTGGTGCCGCAGGCCGGCGGAGCGACGCCGATGATCGCGGTCGACACCGCGACCGGTGCGCAGCTGTGGGAGTTCGGCGGCGACGACGAGCGGGCGATGACCCCGGTGTTCGCGGCCGCCGGGCAGGTCTACGCCGACGCCCGCGGCCCGGAGGACGACGGCACCGCGCAGGTGGTCTTCGACGCACCGACCAAGGACGTCCGCTCCGACGGCCTCGACGCCTACGTCGAAGCGATCAGCTCCGACGGTTACGCCATCGTCGCCGCCGACCGCCAGCGGTTCGTCTTCGCCCCGCCTCCCGGCTCCGCGCCCGGTCCCGGCGGCGAACGTGAAGAGGGCGGCTGACGGCGCGGTGCGCCGAGTCGCCCGGCGCCGCGCGTGCCGCGCCGGGCGCCGGGCCGGCCGCTCCGGTCCGGCCTTCGGCCGCCGCCCTGCTTCCTTGCGCCGCCCCCCCCGGAATCCGACCGTGTCCCGCTGACCGGAAGGGGGCACCGGACGGCCCTGCCGGGGCAGCGCGGCGCTCCTCGCGGTCGGAGAAACGCGCTGAACAGGGGGTTTGTCGCGATGGCGGTGCGCCGTTCCGAGTGACGCAGCACACTTCGGCGCGCCGTCCGGGGGGCCCGGAGCGGGGATGGCCGAACGGCGCTCTATAGCATCCGACTATGGAGACGCCGGAAAGTCGGGAGGCGCTCGGGGCGGGATTCCCCGCCGCGACGCGCGCAGAATGGCGCGAGCGCGTCGCCGCCGTGCTGGAGAAGAGCGGAGTGGACGCCGACGCCTCGGAGCCGGAAGCGCTCCTCGCGTCGGCCACCTATGACGGGATCACCGTCAGCCCCCTCTACACCGAAGAGGACGGCTTCGACTCCGGCTTCCCCGGGCTGGCCCCGTTCACCCGCGGCGCCCGGGCCGACGGCAGTGTCCGGTCCGGCTGGCAGGTCCGCCAGCTGCACGCCGACCCCGATCCGGCCGCCGCCCGCCGCGCCGTCCTCGCCGACCTGGAGAACGGGGTCGGCGCCCTCTGGCTGCGGCTCGGCGACGGCGCCCTGCCGGTGTCCGGGCTCCGCGAGGCGCTCACCGACACCTATCTCGACATGGCGCCCGTCCACCTCGACGCCGGCGCCGACTACGCGGCGGCGGCCGACGAGTTCCTCACCCTGTGCAGTGAGCGGGAGCTGCCGGACTCCGCCCTCCAGGGCGGCCTCGGCATCGACCCGCTGGGCACCGCCGCCCGCACCGGCGCACCCGCCGCCGTTGAGCCGGCCGCCGCGGCCGCCGCCGGATACGCCGCCGGCCGCCCCGGACTGCTGCTGATGGCCGCCGATGCCACCCCGGTGCACGATGCCGGGGGCTCGGAGGCCCAGGAGCTCGGCACGGCCGTGGCCGCGGGCGTCGCCTACCTGCGCGCGCTCACCGAGGCGGGGCTCGGCCTGGACGAGGCCGCCCGCCGGGTGGAGTTCCGGATCTCCGCCTCCGACGACCAGTTCCTCACCATCGCCAAGCTGCGCGCGGCCCGCTCCATGTGGGCCCGCGTCCTCGACGCGTGCGGCCTGGCCGGCGGGGACGCGGGCGGTGCTGCTCCGCCGATGCGGCTGCACGCCGTTACGTCGGCGGCGATGATGACCCGCCGCGACCCCTACGTGAACATGCTCCGCACGACCCTCGCCTGCTTCGCGGCCGGGGTGGCCGGCGCCGACGCCATCACGGTGCGGCCGTTCGACACCGCCCTCGGGCTGCCCGACGGCTTCGCCCGCCGGATCGCCCGCAACACCCAGACCCTGCTCATCGAGGAGTCGCACGTCGCCCGCGTCATCGACCCGGCCGGCGGCGCCTACCTCGTCGAGCGGCTCACCGCCGACCTGCACGACCAGGGCTGGGCCTTCCTGCAGGAGATCGAGGCCCAGGGCGGCATCGCCGAGGCGCTCGCCTCCGGCGCGGTGCGCCGCGCCGTCGACGGCGTGTGGGAGCGGCGGCGCGCCGCCATCGCGCACCGCACCGACCCGATCACCGGCGTCAGCGAATACCCCGACGCGGCCGAGGTCCTGCTGAGCCGCCCGGCGCCGCCCGGAACGCCTGCACCGCGGGTGCCCGAGGCGGCGCTGCCCGCGCGCCGCTACGGCGCCGAATACGAGGAGCTGCGCGACGCGGCCGAGCAGCATGCCGCCGCCACCGGCAGCCGTCCGCGGGTCTTCCTCGCCACGCTCGGCCCGGTCGCCGCGCACACCGCGCGCGCCTCCTACGCCGCCAACCTCTTCACCGCCGGCGGTATCGAGCCGGTCGGCGGGGCCGGGGCGGACGGCCCAGCCGAGGCCGCGCAGAACTTCGCCGCCAGCGGTGCGGCCGTCGCCTGCGTGTGCTCCTCCGACGCCGTCTACACCGAGCACGCCGCGGCCGCCGCCGCGGCCCTGAAGGACGCCGGCGCGGTGCGGGTGCTGCTCGCCGGGGAACGGGTAGAGGAGTACGCCGACGCGGGGGTCGATGACTTCCTCCACCGGGGATCGGACGCACTCGGACTGCTGGCCAGCCTGCACGCGACACTGGGGGTGGGACGATGAGCCACGACACCGGGGACGGCGCCCCGAGAGCGGGCGCGCACCCGGCGGGACGCGCCGCCATCCCGGACTTCAGCACCGTGCCTCCCGGCAGCCCCGCGGCGCCCGCCGGGGCGGCCGCCGCCGCAGGCGGCACCGCGTGGGGCGAGGCGCTGGCCGAAGCGACCGGCAAGGGCCCCGACGCGCTCGTCTGGGAGACGCCCGAGGGCATCGGGGTGAAGCCGCTCTACACCCCGCAGGACCGCGAGGGCCTCGACTTCACCGCCGGCTATCCGGGGATCGCGCC
Source organism: Nocardiopsis coralliicola (assembly GCF_054779695.1). Lineage (NCBI taxonomy): Bacteria > Bacillati > Actinomycetota > Actinomycetes > Streptosporangiales > Nocardiopsidaceae > Nocardiopsis > Nocardiopsis coralliicola. Next base: position 128,328 of record NZ_BAAGXT010000006.1, read on the forward strand.
CTACCTGCGCGGCCCCTACCCGACGATGTACGTCAACCAGCCCTGGACGGTGCGCCAGTACGCCGGCTTCTCCACGGCCGCCGACTCCAACGCCTTCTACCGCAGGAACCTCGCCGCGGGCCAGAAGGGCCTGTCCGTCGCCTTCGACCTGGCCACCCACCGCGGCTACGACTCCGACCATCCGCGCGTGGCCGGCGACGTCGGCATGGCCGGGGTCGCCATCGACTCCCTCTACGACATGCGCCAGCTGTTCGACGGCATCCCGCTGGACCGGATGAGCGTGTCGATGACCATGAACGGCGCCGTCCTTCCGGTGATGGCGCTCTACATCGTCGCCGCCGAAGAGCAGGGCGTGCCGCCGGAGAAGCTCGCCGGGACCATTCAGAACGACATCCTCAAGGAGTTCATGGTCCGCAACACCTACATCTATCCGCCGCAGCCGTCGATGCGGATCATCTCCGACATCTTCGCCTTCACCTCGCAGAAGATGCCGCGCTTCAACTCGATCTCGATCTCCGGCTACCACATGCAGGAGGCCGGGGCGACGGCTGACCTGGAGCTCGCCTACACGCTGGCGGACGGGGTCGAGTACATCCGGGCCGGCCGGGACGCGGGCCTGGGCGTCGACACGTTCGCGCCGCGGCTCTCGTTCTTCTGGGCCATCGGGATGAACTTCTTCATGGAGGTGGCCAAGCTGCGCGCGGCACGGCTGCTCTGGTCGGAGCTGGTCGCCGGGTTCGGTGCGGAGAACCCCAAGTCGCTGTCGCTGCGCACCCACTCGCAGACGTCCGGCTGGTCGCTGACCGCGCAGGACGTGTTCAACAACGTGGTGCGCACCTGCGTTGAGGCGATGGCCGCCACCCAGGGCCACACCCAGTCGCTGCACACCAACGCGCTCGACGAGGCGCTCGCACTGCCCACCGACTTCTCCGCGCGCATCGCCCGCAACACGCAGCTGCTGCTGCAGCAGGAGTCCGGCACCACCCGCTCGATCGACCCGTGGGGCGGCAGCCACTACGTCGAGCGGCTCACCGCCGACCTCGCGCTGCGCGCCCGCGCGCACATCCGCGAGGTGGAGGAGGCCGGCGGCATGGCGGCCGCGATCGACGCCGGCATCCCGAAGATGCGCATCGAGGAGGCCGCCGCGCGCGCCCAGGCCCGGATCGACTCGGGCCGGCAGCCCGTCGTCGGCGTCAACAAGTACCGCCCGGACACCGGCGACGACATCGACGTCCTCAAGGTCGACAACTCCAAGGTGCGCGCCGAGCAGCTGGAGAAGCTGCGCCGGCTCCGCGCGGAGCGCGACGAGGGGGAGACGCGCGCAGCGCTGGACCGGCTCGCCGCGGCCGCCGCCGCGGAGCCCGGTCCGGGGCTGGAGAACAACCTGCTCGCCGCAGCCGTCGGCGCGGCCCGCGCCAAGGCCACCGTCGGCGAGATCTCCGACGCCATGGAGCGGGTCTTCGGCCGCCACTCCGGCCAGATCCGTACCATCCAGGGGGTGTACCGGGACGAGGCGTCCAGTTCGAAGGGGGCGGTGCGTGCCATGGAGGCGGTCGCCGCGCGGGTGTCCGCGTTCGAGGAGGCAGAGGGGCGCCGGCCGCGCATCCTGGTCGCGAAGATGGGCCAGGACGGCCACGACCGCGGCCAGAAGGTCATCGCGACCGCCTTCGCCGACCTCGGCTTCGACGTCGACGTCGGCCCGCTGTTCTCCACGCCGGACGAGGTCGCCGCGCAGGCGGCCGAGGCCGATGTGCACATCATCGGCGTCTCGTCGCTGGCCGCCGGGCACCTCACGCTGGTGCCGGCCCTGCGCACGGCACTGGCCGAGCAGGGCCGCGAGGACGTGATGGTGGTCGTCGGCGGCGTCGTCCCGCCGGCCGACTTCGACGCGCTGCGCGAGGCCGGCGCGGCCGCGATCTTCCCGCCGGGAACCGTGATCGCCGAGGCCGCCGCCGACCTCCTCGACCGGCTCGCGGCCTCCCTCGGGCACGCCGCGGCCGCGGACGGAGCGGAAGGCGGCAGCGGTACCGGGCAGAGCGCCGGGGCGGCCCGCGCCGCGGGCGGCGAGGGCTGAGCGGTGCCGCGCCCGATCGACGTCGCCGCGCTCGCCGACGGGGTCCTGTCCGGGCACCGGGCCACCCTCGCGCGCGCCGTCACGCTGGTGGAGTCGCGCCGCCCGGACCACGCGGCGGCCGCACAGGAGCTGCTGGTGAAGCTGCTCCCGCACGCCGGCGGTGCGCACCGCGTCGGCATCACCGGGGTTCCGGGCGTGGGAAAGTCCACATTCATCGACGCGCTCGGCACCCGGCTCACCGGCGGAGGCCACCGGGTGGCGGTGCTCGCCGTCGATCCGTCGTCGACCCGCACCGGCGGCAGCATCCTCGGCGATAAGACGCGGATGCAGCACCTCGCGGTGGACCCGGCGGCCTTTGTCCGGCCCTCGCCCGCCGCCGGCACGCTGGGCGGGGTCGCGCGCGCCACCCGCGAGACGATGGTGCTGATGGAGGCGGCCGGCTACGACGTCGTTCTGGTCGAGACGGTCGGCGTCGGCCAGTCCGAGGTGGCGGTCGCCGCGATGGTCGACTGCTTCGTCTTCCTCACCCTGGCCCGCACCGGCGACCAGCTGCAGGGCATCAAGAAGGGCGTGCTGGAGCTCGTCGACGTGGTGGCGGTGAACAAGGCCGACGGGCCGCACGCCGCGGACGCGCGCACGGCCGCGCGCGAGCTGTCCCGCGCGCTGCGGCTGCTGCGGCCGGTGCACGAGGAGTGGACACCGCCCGTGCTGACCTGCAGTGCGGTCACCGGAGACGGGCTGGACGCGGTGTGGGATGCGGTGCGCGGCCACCGCGCGGCGCTGGCAGAGACCGGCGCCTTCGAGGAGAAGCGCGCCCGACAGCAGGTCGACTGGATGTGGTCGCAGGTCCGCGACCGCCTCTTCGACCAGCTGACCCGCGCCGGCGGCGTCCGCGCGGTCCTGCCCGGCCTGGAGGACGAGGTCCGCTCCGGCGCCCTGACGGCAACGCTCGGCGCCGAGCGGATCCTCCGCGCCTTCACCGAGGGCGCAGGGGGAGCAGACGGCACGGGAGCCGCAGCGGGGCCGGGTGGTGCCGACGGCGCACCCGGGGAATGCGGGTCCGGGCGGTGAAGGCTCCGCCGCCTGTGCGGGCGGGCGGCCGGCGGGTGCGGATCGGATTCTGCGGGGCGCTGCTGACATCGGATGTGTCGGACAGCCTCGGGCGATCAGGGGGAAACGGCTGAGGCCCCGGCGTAGGGGACGGTATCGTGCCGTAGAGGGTTCACCACGGCGCGCCGCACGGCGCATCCGCGCCGCGGCGGTCCCGACAGCGGCCGCACCGCACCGCCGCCCATCCGAGGTGGTCGGCGGAGGCCGAACGGGGTTGTCCCGGACGGTTTCGCGACTCGTGGTCGAAAATAGTGTCAGCATCGGCATTCCCGAGACGCCGATCTGCTAATACCGTGTGTGGCTAGGGATGTACGCGCATCCGCCCGCCCCGGACGGCGGCCCCCTCAGGCCGCGGTCGGGGCGCGCGCGTACGGGAGCCCTCCGCCGTCACACGTGGGGCTGGGAGGAGTGAACGTGCACAGGCTTGGGATCGGCACCCGTGTCGAGAACCGCACCGTGGTGGTCACGGTGGAAGGCGACCTCGACATCGCCACCGCGAACGACCTCCAGGAGCAGGCCCTAGCGGCCGTTGAAGATCACGGCCCCTGGCTGATTCTCGACCTGGCCGGCCTGGAGTTCATGGACTCCAGCGGCCTCAACGCCGTCATCCACATCTACCGTGCGGTCAAGGAGCGGGGCGGCAGCCTCGCCCTCGCGGCGCCGAACGAGCGCGTCACCAAGGTGGTCCGCCTGGTCGGCCTGCACCGCCAGGTCCCGGTCCACACCACCGTTCCCACCGCCGTCAGCGCCATGGAAGCCCTCGAGTCCAAGGCGGGCTGACCCCGCCTCGCGTCCGCTGCCCGCCTCATCCGCGCGAGGCGGGCATGAGGTGTGTCTGAGGCCTCAGCCGGAGTCCGCCGCGCGTCCGGCGTCCGGCGTGTTCGCGGCGAGCGCGGCGCGGGCGCGCCGGTGGCGGCGCCGCCGGTCGGCGGCCGACCAGGGGAGGAATACGGCGACTGCGGCTGCCAGCGCGGTCGAGAGGATCCCCTGAAAACTCCAGAAGTCCGCCGCAGCCCAGCGCAGCCCGCCCACCGCGACGCCGGCGCCGAGCAGTACCTGTCCGGCGAAGAACCAGGGGTTGGCGTCCCGCCGCAGGTTCTCCGCGGCGAGTCCGCGGACCGCGGCCGCCTCCTCGTGCGTCTCGGCGCCGGTCCCGTTCTCCAGTGCCTCCCGGGCGCGCTTCTGCGCGTCACCGGGCAGCCGGTCGAACGCGCCGAGCTCGGTCAGGTCCTGGTCCGGTACCCGGTGGCGGCTGCGCCGCGCGAGGCCGGCCGCGAACACCGCGGCCGCCGCTGCGATGCCGGTGAACGAGAGGACGTCGGCGAGCCAGAGGGCCAGCTCCGTGTCCACGGGTGACTCCTTTCGCCGGTTCCACGGCTTCCGCGGGACCGGATCGGGGGTGCGGCGACGGTACCCCGGATGCGCACCGCTCGCAGCGCCCGGGGCACCGGCCGCCGGCGGCCCGCGCGCTGAGGTCTCGCCACTCTGCTCCGGCGGTTCCCTCGTCCGGCGCATCGGCGCATCGGCGCATCGGCGGCAAGCGCCACCCGGGCCCGCCGGTGGCGGCGCGGTCCGCGGACCGGCCCGGGATCGCGACCGCGGAACCGGCACAGGTGCGGAGCGCGGCGAGCACCCCCGCGGACCGGGTGCCCTGCCCAGCCCAGCGGAGTGGAGGGACCGCGGTCCCGGCCGCCAAGACCCGGCCGGCCGCGCGGTACCGGGGCTGACTGTCCGCTCGCGGTTCGTGGCCGCGGCGCGGACTCCCCCGGCACCGCGGGGTGTAGCCGCCCGTGCTGAGCAGGGCGCGCACGCTCCACGCCTCGGGTCCCCGCGTTCTCCACGCGGGGTACTGCTGCCAGGGGGTGGGCGGGGAACGGGGACAGCGTCGCCGTCTCCGTGGCCGTGGCCAGCAGGGGCAGGACGACCGCGAGACAACAGAGCGCGGTGGCGGTAGTCGGCAGGGCCATCAGCGCCGCCCCGTTCCGGGCGGGGCCTCCGCTGGGCGCGAACGCTGGGTCCTGCCGTTCGCGGTTCGCCCTCGTGCAGGTCGGACGGCAGGCGGGAACCAGCGCGGCCCGGGCCCGCCGGTGGCGGCGGGCGGCTGCCTGCCGGGGGAGGCGGACGGCCAGGGCTGCCGGGAGCAGGGCCGGCGCACCCCAGAAACCCCGGAGGGCGGCGCGGATCCAGCGCAGCCCCTGGGGCCGCTTGCACTGAACCGGCGATCCGGGCGGCGGAGTACCGGGGGGGACCGGGGGCGCAGGGGCCCGTGGCAGGGGCGGACCGACGCCTGCTGCGCGATGCCGCCGGGCGCCGCTCGTGAGCGCGAGCCCGGCCCGGCGCTTCCCTGAGCCGGTCGGGCGCCCCGGGCTCGGCCGGTGCCTTCCCATGCGGGGGGGGGGGGCTGCCCGGGTGCTGCCAGCGCCGCGGCAGCGGCGTACCGAGACGCAGGGGAGGCGGGAAGTCCACGCGGCACGGCCGGCGTTCCCGCTTTCCGCCCGGGCCGGGGCGGGGCCGGGGCGGCACTGCGGTGCGCAGGGGGTACCGAGCGGGCGCGGCGGCTACTCGGGAGGGCCCTCGAAGAGGGCGGGGCCCGCCGCAGGGCCGGCTGGGCAGCGGGCTACGCCTCTCCGGCGCGGGCGTCGAGCTCGGCGACCAGCTCCAGCAGCCGCTGCCGCCGGCGGAGCCACAGGAGCCCCAGCCCGGCCTGGAGAAGGCTGATCAGGACCCAGAAGGCGGCGAAGCCGGGGGGACCGAGCCAGAGCACGGCCCCGGCCATCGCCAGGCACACCGCGCCCAGCCCGAAGTAGGGCCAGGGCATCCAGCGCAGCGTGGCGGCCTGGCGGTCCGCCTCGGCGCGCTGGATCGGTGCCAGACCGGGGTCGTCCACCGGCCTGCCTTCCTGGACGGCCCTCTCGACCTGCCGCCGCTGCGGCTCGGGGAGGCCCCGGGCGGGGCGCTGGCCGCGCGCTCGCCGCGCCCGGCGCACCGCCAGTGCCGCGGCCGCGACTACCCCGAACACGAGCACCCCGAAGGCGGTGAAGACAGCGGTCACGGTGTACCTCCTCATTGACGGGCATGGCGGAAGGCGAGGGGGTCCCCTGGGGCGCGAACGCCGCGGGCGGGCCTGCAGGCGGTGCTGGGGAGTGTCGGGCGGGCAGCTGCCGCGACAGACGCCACCCACTCGGCATGCCCTAGCGCTCCACCGGTGCGGACGTGTGCTGCCGCCCGGTGAACGCGGTGAGTTCGGCGGCGGTCGGGGCCGTCCCCGGGCCGGGGCGGGTGACCGAGAACGCCGCCGCGGCGTTCGCCCGCCGTGCGGCGGCGAGCGGGTCCGAGCCATGGTCCAGGGCGGCGATGAGCGTGCCGACGTGGGTGTCGCCGGCGCCGGTGGTGTCCACGGCCGTGACCGGGACACCCGGGATGCGGGCCGGCGGCTCCGTCCCCTGCGCCAGGACGCAGCCCCCGGCGCCGTCGCGGACCGCGGTAAGGCCCCCCGGGCGGATGCGGACGGAGAGCGCCGCCGCCGCGGCGAGCGGGTCGCGGCGGCCGGTCAGCACGGCCGCCTCGGCGGCGTTCGGCGAGAGCACGTCGGTCCGCTGAAGGACGGCGCCGAGCGGTCCGGCGGCCAGCTCGTCGACCACCGGTGCGGGGTCGAAGACGAGCCGGACGCCGTCCGGCAGGTCCGCGATCCACGCGAGCAGCGGATCCAGGGACGGGCCCGGGAGGAGGCTGTAGCCGACCAGGTAGACCGTGTCGTCCGCGGCGGGGCGCAGGGCCGCCAGCTCGGCCGCAGACAGGTCGCTCTCTGCGCCGAGGCTGGTGACGAACGTCGGCTCCGCACCGGGTTCCACCAGCGCCACGCAGAACCCCGTGTCGGCGCCCTGCTTGGGTGCGTGCGCGAGCTCGACGCCTTCCGCCCGCAGCGCAGCCCGGGCCATCTCGCCGTAGGGCCCGGTGCCGTGCGCGCCCGCGTAGACGACGTCCATGCCCGCGCGCTTCGCCGCCGCCATCACGCTGAAGCCGCCGCCGGGCCGGGTCCGCGACGACGTGGCCAGCACCGCGCCGCCGGAGGCGGGCACCGTAGGCACGGTCATGGCGACGTCGGCGATGACGGCGCCGACGTGGACGAGACGGGGCATGGGGGTCCTCTCCGTGTGCGCGGGGGCGTTCCCCCAGCCTCTCAGCCGGCAGCGGCGGCCCCGGTCCGGCTCCCGCCCGGCCCGGTGGCCGCGCATCCGGCCCCGCCCCTGCCGGCTCCGCGGGGCGGCGGGAGCGGCACCGGGGGACCGGTGGTGCAGCTCGGTAGGGTCGCCCCATGGCCACACCCGACTTCATCCTCGAACTGCGCAAGCGCGTGGGGCACGACCTGCTGTTCCTCACCGGCGTCACCGGCGTGGTGATCGCGCCGGACGGCTCGGTCCTGCTGCACCAGCGCGCCGACGACGGCAGCTGGGCGCCGCCGGGCGGCATTCTGGAACCGGGGGAGCAGCCCGCCGCGGCCCTGGTACGGGAGATCCGCGAGGAGACCGGGATCGAGGCGGCGCCGGAGCGGGTGGTCAGCATCGTCACCGAAGAGCCGTTCACCTACGCCAACGGCGACCGGGTCCAGTTCCTCGACGTCGCCTTCCGCTGCAGCCCGCTCGGCGGCGAGCTCCGCACCGACGACGAGGAGACCCTCGACGTCGCCTGGTTCGCCCCCGACGCCCTTCCCGAGCTCAAACCGCACGTGCTCCGCCGCGTCCGCTGCGCCCAGGACGACGCTCCCGCCTACTACGCCGGTCCGGCCACCTGACCGCTCCGCCTGCCGGCCCAGTCCCGGCCGGGCGCAGCACCCCCGGCGGCGGTTCCCCCGGGCCGCCGCGGATACACCGCGGCCGGAACCTGCACGGGCCCTGCCGGGCGGGCCCAGAGCGCTGACGGGGTGCTGCGGCCGCCAGCGGTGCGGGCCGTCGGCCGCGGCGCCGGCCAGCCGGTTGTCCGGATTGCGGCGTTGAGCGCACGCCTTGCGACCGGTGCCCGGCCACAGGGCCGGGTGCCGCGCGCCGCACCGGCCGGAGCTGGTCCGTGAGAGGTCCGGCCGGCGGCTCCGGTGAATTGACGCGGCCGCCTGGGGACCGGCCCGGGGCCGGGCTCGTCCGGCGCTCCGGGATGGGCTGGGGAGCACGCGGCGGAGCCCCTGCAGCGGCGCTGCTGTGCGTGAGACGGGTTCGGCGGGCCGCGCCGGTCCGGGGAGGCTGACCGGCTCCCCGGATCGGCACGGAGGGCCGCGGTGAGGGGTGCCGGGCGGGCAACTGTCCTGCTGCTTCTCGCCCGGCGCGCGCCTCGCGGCGTCTTTCTCTTCTCGGGAGGAAACCCGCCCTGACTCCCTCACCGGCCGTGCGGCGGGTGCACCGCCGACACCGCTCGCGGCAGACGCCACCCACCCAACACGCCTTAGGGAGCGGCTTCCACGGGGTTCCCGGTGCCGTCCTCCGCCAGGGACGCCGCGGGGACCACCTCGACGGTGCCGGCGGTGCCGTCGATGCGGAGGAGGTCGCCGGTGCGGATCTGCCCGGTGGCGTCCGGCACGGCGATCACCGCTGGGATGCCGTACTCGCGGGCCACGGTCGGGCCGTGCGCGATCGTCGAGCCGGTGTCGCTGACCAGCCCCGCCGCGGTCATGAACAGCGGCGTCCAGCCGGGGTCGGTGGTCGGCGCCACCAGGATCTCGCCGGGCTCGACGTGCGCCCCGGACGGGTCGGTGACCACCCGGGCCCTCCCCTCGGCGTATCCGGGCGAGGCCGGCAGGCCGGCGAACCCGTGCTCCGGCGCGGGCGGGCGGGGCGCCGTCGCCGCCAGGTCGGTGCCGTCGCTGAGCAGCAGGCTCGGCACCGATCCGCGGCGCAGCTCGCGGATGTGCGCCCGCTGCCGCTCCGCCACCAGCCCCCTGCGGTCCGCGCCGTCCGCCCCCGCGGCGCGCACCTCGTCCCGGGTGAGGAACATGACGTCCTCGGCGGTGTCCAGCACACCGGCGGCGACCAGCGACTCCCCGGCCAGCACGAGCTGGCGGCGGATCTCGGCGTAGGGCACCAGCCAGGCGAACTTGGCGTACTCCCGCATGCCGGTGAGCTCCCGCGAGCGCTGCATGAGAAAGCGCGCGATCCGCCCACGCACCGGCCGCGCCCGCACCGCGCGGCTGCCCAGCTCCGCCAGCTTCGCCTCCGCGGCGGCCGCGGCCCGGGCGAACCGGCGGTCCGGCGCCTGCTCGGGGTCGTCCAGCTTCAGGTAGTTGGCGATGGTGGCGAACACCGGCGACGGGTCGTCCCGCCAGCGCGGCACGCCGATGTCGACCTCGCCGGCGGTGCGGTGGCCGTAGACGTCCAGGAAGCCGGCCAGCCCGATGTCGGGCAGCTTCCCGCTGCGGTACTGCTCCGCGAGCTCCGCGGGCGGCGTCTCCGCGAACAGCGGGCCGTGCTCCCGCGCGCGCTCCGCGATCCGCCACAGCTCCAGGTTCATTTCCGTGGTGACGTTGTGCGGCATCCCGCCGAGTACCGTGGCGCACTCGTCCTGCGTCGCGACGCCCTTGAGCAGCTGGGTGGGCAGTGTTCCGGCGAGGATTCCGGCGAAGACCGGGCCGATGATGGTGGTGAGGTCGCCGCCGAGCATGACCGGGGTCGCGTCACCGGTGATCCAGTCGAGCCGCTCCGCCGGCGTCCGCGGCCCGTCCGGGCCGGTGAGGGCGCGCAGGTTGCCGGTGGCGCGGTGGGCTGCCGCGCGCGACTCCGCGGGCTTCGCCAGGGACCAGCCGACCCCGGCTGCGAAGGACGGGAGGAGGCGTGCGGCTGCGCCGAGCACGGTGCCGACCGGGAAGGGGCTGCCCCGCCGCGGCGCGAAGCGCGGGTCGGCAAGGACGCGCTGCAGTCCGCTGATCGCCCGCGGACCGTACACCTGCAGCCCTTCGGCCAGCCGGCCGCGGGTGGTGCCGCTGCGCACCATCGCGGAGATGTCCAGGAAGAGCCGGTTGCCGACGCCCACCATGAACGCGTCGCGGGCGTCGGTGTCCACGCCGGCGGCCGTCTTCACCCAGTCCGCCCAGACGCCCTCCATCATCGAGATGCCCATCGGCGTGAAGGGCCGGAGCATGCCCTGCATGCTCCCGACCTCCAGGTAGAGGCGGGGCATGTCCGGCAGGTCCTGCGGCGGCAGCGGGAAGAGCGTAGTGATGGGCCGCGACTGCACGAGCCAGAGCACGCCGTCGCCGTCGTAGGCCCACTCCGCGTCCTGCGGTGCGCCGAAGAGCTCCTCGAGGCGGTGCCCGGCCGCCGCGATCTCGGTCAGCTGCGCCGGGGTGAGGCAGCCTCCGGCGGCTTCCGGAGGTGTGCCGCCGGAGACGGTGTAGTGGTCGGTGCCGGTGGCGCCGTCGACCACCGCGGTCCCCAGCCCGCGGGCAGCGTCGATCACCGCGGTGCTGCGCGATCCGGTGACCGGATCGGCGGTGAAGAGCACGCCGGCGGTCTCGGCGTCCACCATGCGCTGCACGACGACGGCCATCTGCACCTCGGAGCGCGGGATGCCGTTGGCCTCCCGGTAGGCGACGGCGCGGTCGTTGTCGAGCGAGGCCCAGCAGCGCTGGACGGCGTCGGCCACCGCATCGGCGCCCTCGACGTTCAGGTAGGTGTCCTGCTGGCCGGCGAAGCTGGCGTCCGGCAGGTCCTCGGCGGTCGCGCTGGAGCGCACCGCCACCGGGCCCTCGCCCATCCGGACGTAGGCCTCGGTGATCGCATCGGCCGGCACGGTGCCGGACACGGAGGCGGCGGTGGTCACGCAGAACCCGGGCGGGACGCGCTCGCCCGCGGCGGCCATCTCGCCCAGGTTGGCGGCCTTGCCGCCGACGAGTCCGCCCATGGTGCGGCGGACCTCGGACAGATCGACGACGGGCGGCCCGCCGCTCTTTCCGCGGCCGGTGCCCCGGCCCTTCCCCTCGGTCATTCCTCGGCCTCCTGCTTCATCCTCTTCGCGGCTGTGGCGAGCAGTTCCATGGCGCGGAACACCGTGGCGCGCTCGTCCTCCTCAAGGCGGTCCCAGAGCTGCAGCTGGGCGTCGGCGCGCATCCCGTCGATGCGCTGGATCAGTGCGCGGCCCTCGGCGGTGAGGCTGACCCGGCGGACGCGCCGGTCGGCGCCGTCCTCGTCCCGGCTGACCAGCCCGCGGTCGACGAGCTGGTCGACCAGCCGGCTAGTGCGGCTGCGCGACCGCCCCAGCAGGGCGGCAAGACCGGACACCGTGCTCGCGGGGCCGTAGGCGACCACCCGGAGCAGTACGGCGTGGATGAGCCGGAGATCGTCCTCGTCGTGGGTGCGGATGAGCGACGGCAGCAAGTCGCGCTGCATCTCTCCGACGATCTCGATCAGCCGGTCCCGCTCGTCCATGCCTCTCCCGTCCATTGCGCGAACGCATTAGGTGCCCTTTCGCACCAAAATAGGCGCACGCCTCCCGGGCGGCAAGGGGGCCGGCGTCAAGAAGGCGTCAGGAGACCGCCCGGCGGGGGGCCGGGCGGTCGTGCCTGCAGGGGTCAGGGGGCGGCGGGCGCGGGCGCGTGGCGGCGCATCAGCCCGAGGTAGAGCACGCCGCCGAGAAGGGCTCCCGCGATCCAGGCGAAGCCGGACCAGGACTGCAGCGCCGGCACCCACACCGACGCCACCGAGAACGCCGACGCGGTGCAGAAGGCCGCCAGCGCCCGCAGGTTCCAGCCGCTCGTGTAGTGGTAGGCGGCACCGGGCGCCGCCGAATAGAGCGCGTCCAGGTCGAGCCGGCGCCGCCGCACCAGGTAGTAGTCGGCGACGACGATGCCGTACAGCGGTGCCAGCACCGCCCCGAGGGTGTCCACGAACGCCGCGATGCCCACGTCCTCGATGAAGGCCACCCACAGGCCGCCGATCACGAAGCCCACCGCCGCGGTGATCAGGCCGCCGGTCCGCGCCGAGATGCGGGACGGCCACAGGTTCGCCAGCCCGTACGCCGGCGGGACGAAGTTGGCCACCAGGTTGATGCCGACCGTGGCGATGAAGAAGGTGACCGCCGCCGCCACGGTCAGTGCGAGGTTGTCGATCCGGTCGACGATGTCGGCCGGGTTGGTGAGCGCTTCGCCGTAGAGCACCGAGGTGCCCGCGGTGATCACCAGGGTCAGGAATGAGAAGAAGGCCAGGCTCACCGGCAGGCCCCAGAAGTTGCCCCGGCGCATCGCCGTCCCGGTGCGGACGAACCGGGAGAAGTCGCCGTAGTTGACGATCACGGCCGCGAAGTAGGCGACCATCGTCCCGGTCACCGCCGAGAAGGCCGCGATGCTGCCGCCCGGGTAACTGCCCGTGCCCGCGAAGACGGTGCCCAGCTCGCCGAGCAGATCGCCGCCGGCCTTCCACCAGATCAGCGCCATCAGCACGATCATGACGGCATAGACCGCCGGGCCCGCCCAGTTGAGGAACGTGCCGATCCAGCGCATGCCCTTGGCGAACAGCGCCACCTGGAACACGGCGACGATGCAGTAGGCGGCCCAGCCGACCGCGGAGAGGCCGAGGAAGGTGCCCTCCGGTCCGGGCCCGGCGAGCGCGGTGATCAGCAGCGCCACCGCGGTGGAGGCGAAGTAGGACTGCGAGCCGTACCAGAACATCGCGGTGATCGCCCGGATCAGCGTCGGGAACTGGGTGCCCCGGACGCCCATGCTGGCGCGCGCCATCACCGCGTAGGGGATGCCGTACTGCACGCTGGGCTTGCCGACCAGGTTGCACAGCACCATCACGATGAGGCCGGCGAGCACGATGCCGCCGAACACCGCCCAGCCGTTGAGGCCGTAGGCGATGAAGAGCGTCGCGGCCAGCGTGTAGCCGAAGAGGCTCTGGATGTCGTTGGTCCACACGTTGAAGATCTCGAACGCGCCCCAGGAGCGCTTGGCGCGGGGGAGCGGGGCGAGGTCCTCGTTGTAGAGCGCGGGATCGGGGTTGCGCACCGCGGGGTCGGGCGCGTCAGCTGGGGGAGCGGTCTCGCTCACGGAGTCCTCGCAGGGGGTCGGGGACCGGGGGGGGCGAGCAGGACGCGGCCGTGACCGGAGCGTCCTGCTCCGCATCAGCGCGGCGTCATCGGCGCGTGACGTACCGCGAAGCTAGTGCCCGCAGGATCGTTAAGCAATGGCTTCACACGGTTGGCATCGGAGCTTCACGCGGAGCGGCTGCGGCGGCTCCGCCGGCCGCTTCGGCGCCGGCCCCCGCCGGGTGGCCGCCTCCGGCACCGCCGGTCCGGGCGGACGCTACCCCGGTACGCTCCGTATCCATGCACAACGAGGAGACCGGCGCCCGTTCCAGCGGTTCCGGGCCCCGCCGCCCGGCTGCGCCCGGCCTGGACGGAAAGGCCATCGGCGAGCGCGTCCGCGCCCTGCGCCTCGACCGGTCGCTCACCCTCCGCGGGCTGGCGGCGCGCCTCGGGATCAGCCCGAGCGCCCTCTCCCAGATCGAGCGCGGCCGGCGGCGCCCGTCAGTGATGCGGCTCTACCAGATCCTCACCGAACTGGGCGCCCCCGCGTCCGCGGTGTTCGGCGGCGCTGACCCGGCGCCCGTCGGCGCCCCGGCGGCCGGCCCGCCCGGAACCGCACCGGCCGTGGTCGCGCGCCGGGACGACGCGGCCGTCGTCGAACTCGCCCACGGCGTGCGCTACCGGCGGCTCTCACCCGCACCGCTGGCCAAGGCCGGGCTGTACGAGTGCGTCTATCCCCCCGGCGCCTACTCCGGCCCCGACGCCGAGTTCCTCACCCACACCGGGCACGAGACCGGCAGCGTCACCCGCGGCGTGCTCACCGTCGAGATCGGCGGCGAGCAGTACGCGCTCGGCCCCGGAGACGCCATCGCCTTCCGCTCCGAGCGCCCGCACCGGATCGCCAACCTCGGAGCCGTCGACGCCGCCGCCGTCTGGCTCAACCTCGACGACGGCAGCCCCTGACACTTCCGCCCCGAAACGACCCTCCGAGGGGGCAATCGGAGGTCCGGGACGGTGGTCGTGCACAGGCTGATCCTTCGCCGTCCGATCCCGCGGAGAATTGTGCGAACCCCGGACGGAGCCCCCCGGACGTGCGAAGATGGGCACTGCCCGCACCGAGGGGCGCGGGCAGCGGAAAGGGACCTGAGGGGGAGGTCTCTTTCTGCGATCCCCCTTCTTCCAACGGATAGGGGGACGGCCCCCTGCGGGCCGGGTGGCCCGCCACAATTCCTTGCTGCCGCTGTCTGGGGGGACCGGCCGAGGGTGTGGCGGGCCCCTTTTTCTGTCGTTCTGCGGGGCCGGGCCGGGTGGCCCGCCACCGGTGCTGCTTGCTGCCGCTGTCCGAGGGACCGGCCGAGGGTGTGGCGGGCCCCTTTTCCTGTCGCTCTGCGGGGCGCGGCGGCCCGCCCATCGCGCCACCCCGGGCGATCGCCCCGGGCCGAGCGGCCGGCCTTCCGGGCTCTGCCCGGCCCACCGCTTTCTATGCTGGGGGGATGACGAGAGACGACCGGGGTGCGGTGGAGCGCAGGACCGTGCTCACTGCGCTGCTCGGCGCCGCCGGCGCGGCCGCGCTCGCCGGGTGCGCGGGCGGAGTCGGCGACGGGCGGCCCGCCCCGGCGCGCCTCGCCATCGCGACGGGGCCGCCCGGCGCGGTCTTCCGCGAGATCGGGGCCGCTCTCGGGCAGCAGCTCGACCGGGACCTGCCGGACACCGAGATCGACGTGCTGCCCACGCACGCCTCGGCGGAGAACCGGCGGCTCGTCGCCGGCGGCGAGGCCGACATCGGCATCGCCAGCCTCGACTCGATCCCCGTCCACCGCCCCGGCGTCGACGCGCTGTGCCGGCTCTACGACAGCTACCTGCACCTCATCGCGCTGCGCAGCTCCGGCATCCGCACCCCCGGCGACCTGGAGGGGCAGCGCGTCTCCATCGGCGCCAGCGACTCCGGGACCGAATACACCGCGCGGCGCCTCACCAGCCTGCTCGGCATCTCCATCGACGCCGTGCTGCTCGACCAGGCCGATTCGGCCGCCGCGCTCGCCGACGGCTCGATCGACGCCATGTTCTCGCTGACCGGGGTCCCGACGCCCGCCGTCACCACCGTCGACGAGCGCGCCGACGTCCGCGCCATCGACCTCGCCGCCGCGGCCGACGCGATGGCCGACGCCTACCCCGACGTCTACTACCCGGCGACCCTCTCGGCCACCGCCTACAGCGGCATCGACGCCAGCCCCACCTTCACCGTCCCCAACATCCTCATCGCCCGCCCCGACCTGCCCGACGACGTCGCCGAGACCGTCACCAGCACCGTCTTCACCAGCGCCCCGCGCATCGCCGAGACACGGCCCGAAGCCGGCCAGATCAACGTCCGCACCGGCATCGCCACCGGCGCGGTGCCGCTGCACCCGGGCGCCGTCCGCTGGTTCCGCGCCCAGAAGATCTGAGGCGTCTGCCGTTCAGGCGGTGCCGCAGCAGCGGCGGGCGAGTGCCGCCGACGGAGACGGGCCCGCGGGCATCCGGGGCGTGCCAGGGCGGCGCGCAGCAGGAAGTGGTCCACCAGACACGCCCTAGTCCGCGGTGCCGTCCCGGGGACCGGTCCCGCCGGCGCCGCCGTCCACGGGGGCGTCCCCGTCCCGCTCCTCGGCCGGCGCAGCCCCCTCGGGTGCTGCCGGCAGCCGCACCTCGACGTCGAGTCCGGTACCGCGCTCGGAAGCCCGGCCGGGAAGCAGCTGCAGCGTGCCGCCGGCCGACTCCACCAGGTCGATGCAGATCGCCAGGCCGAGCCCGGTGCCCTCGGTGTTCTGCTGCGCGGCGCCCCGCCAGAACCGCTGCCGCGCCTGCTGCCGCTCCGCCGCGGTCAGTCCCACGCCGTCGTCGGCGACGTGCAGCACCACGTCCGCACCGTCCGCCGCGGCGCTGAGCCGCACCTCCGCGGCGCCGGACAGCCGCGACGCGTTGCTCACCAGTTCGTCGAGCACACTGCCCAGGCCACCGGGCGGCGCCAGCGGCCGCAGCCCCGGCGCCACCTCCGAGACGACCGTCATGCCCCGCTCCGCGGCGAGCGCGCGCCACCGCTCGATCCGGGTGGCCAGGAGGTCGTCCAGCTCCACCGGTTCCGCGGCGCGCAGCGTGTCCAGCCGGGTCGCCGCCATCAGCGAGTTGAGCAGGCGGTTCATCGCCTTCGTCTCCTCCACGGCGTCGGCGTGCGAGGCCCGCGCCTCCGCGCTGTGCAGGTGCGGCTCCAGGTTCTCCACCGCCAGCCGCATGCTCGCCAGCGGATTGCGGAGCTGGTGGGAGGCGTCGGAGACGAACGCGCGCTGCCGGTGCAGCGCCCGCTCCACCACGTCGACCATCGCGTTGAACGACGCCGCCAGCCGGCGCAGCTCGGGCGGGCCGCCCTCGGCGTCGGCGCGGACCGAGAGGTCTCCGGCAGCGATCGCCGAGGTCGCCCCGTCGAGGCGGTCCACCGGGCGCAGCACCCACCGGGAGAGCGGCCAGGCGACGGCGCACAGCAGCGTCAGCGGCGCAGTGCCCAGCAGGGCCATCCAGCCCCAGGTGCCCAGGATCGTCGCGCGCAGCCGGTCGGTGGGGACGGAGAGCACCACCACCCCTTCGACCATGCTGTCCCGGCCCACCGGCTCGGCGATGACCAGGTCGTTGCTGCTCCACGGCCACACCACGGTCGGCGGCTCGGGGCGGAACCCGGAGAGCGCCCGCTGCACGGCCGGGTCGGCGACCGCGGCGTGCGGGGCGCCCGAGGCATCCCCGCCCGCCTCCAGCATCGGCGTTCCGGCCGGGTCGGCGACGGTGACGTAGCCGCCGTACAGCTCCTGGTAGCGGTCGAGTTCGGTGACGAGGCCCTCGACCCGGCCGGTCTGCATCGCGGTGCCGGCCAGCGAGGCGAACCGGCCCGCATCGTTGAGCCGGTCGACGTAGACCTCCTGGGTGTGGCGCTGCGCGACGACGGCCGCCAGCGGTACTGCCAGCGACGCCGTCAGCAGGAAGGCGAGCGGCACGAGGATGGCCAGGAGCCGGCGGAGCACGGGGCCGTCCCGTCAGTCGCCGGCCGGCGGCGCTGCGGGCGCGTCGCGAACGGCTGATGCGGGCTGCCCGCCGGCGGGCGTGTCGGCTGCCGCGGCGCCGTGCGGTGTCTGTTCGGTCAGCCGGTATCCCACGCCGCGGACGGTGCGGATGGGCGCGCGCTCGCCGAGCTTGCCGCGCAGCGCCGCGATGTGGGTGTCCAGGGTGCGCGAGGACGACTCCCAGGCCGCGCCCCAGACCTGGTCGAGGATGGAGTCCCGGGACACCACCTCGGGGGCGCGGGCCGCCAGCAGCGCCAGCAGGTCGAACTCCTTGCGGGTGAGCTGCAGCGGCACGCCGCCCACCGCGGCCTGGCGGGTGGCCGCGTCCAGCGTGAGTGCGCCGACCCGGCGCGGTGGCACGGTCGGCGCCTCGGCGCGGGCCGGGCGGGTGCGGCGCAGCACCGCCTCGATCCGGGCCAGCAGCTCGTTGATGCCGAACGGCTTGACCACGTAGTCGTCGGCACCGGCGCGCAGCCCGCGCACCCGCTCGCGCTCCTCGGCGCGTGCGGTGACCGCGATGATCGCGGTGTGCGGGCGGTCGCGCAGCCGGCGGAGCACGTCGAAACCGTCGGCGTCGGGCAGGCCCAGGTCGAGCAGCACGACATCGGCCGTAGCCGCCGACAGCGCCCGCTGGGCGGTGGCGGCGCGCTCGACCTCGTACCGGGCGTTGCGCAGCGCCGTGACCAGCCCGCGCGCCACCCGGTCGTCGTCTTCGACCACGAGAATGCGCATCGGTGTCCATCGTAGATCGGTGCCGGCCGGCGTGCTGCGCGCGGAGTGGGGAGGCCCCGCGCGGCCGCTGGCGCGGAGCCGGACCGGGCTCCGCGCCAGCGGCCGCAGGAGGGTGTGACCGCGGGCGCCGCTACCCGATGAAGCCCTCGTCCTGCAGGAAGTACAGGGCGGCCGCGTCGGGCGAGGCGCCGTCGAGGTCGACCAGGCCGTTGAGCTCGATGATCCGGTCCTCGGTGAGCGCGCCGCCCAGCTCCTCGGCCAGGCCGCGCAGCTCCGGGTGCTCGGCGACGGTGTCCTCGCGCGCGGTGAGCGCGGCGAGCTGGGTCGTGAAGTAGCCCTCCGGGTCGTCCAGGACCTCCAGGTCGAGCGACTTCAGCCGCGCGTCGGTGGTGAACACCTCGGCGAACGTGCACGGATCGCCCTTGGCCACGTTGACGTAGTTGAGCGCCAGGTCCATCTGGTGCACGCCGCCGACCGGGAACGGGGCGCCGTAGTACTCCTGGAACGCGTCCCATTCGCGGTCCATGAACTCCGCGGCGCCGCAGAACGAGGCGTCGTCCGGGTGCTCGCGGACCATCGGCCCCAGTTCGGCGAGGCTGTCGACCTCGCCGGCCGGGCCCGGAGCGTCGGCCGCGCGGGCCACGCCGTACTGGTTGCCGAACTGCGCCGGGCCCAGCCATTCGATCCCGTTCTCGGCCAGGTCGCGCTCTGCGGTGGCGTCGAACTGCTCCTGGGCGCCGGCGATCCGCTCGTCCTCCTGGAGGTACTGGGTCCAGCCGGTGCCGGCGTACTCCCAGTACAGGTCGACGTCGTCGCCCTCCAGAGCGCCGCGCAGGATGTTGGAGCCCATCAGGCCGGTCATGTCCTCGGCCTCGGCTCCGGCGGCGCGCAGCGCGTAGACCGTGATCTTGCCGAGGATGACGCTCTCGGTGAACTCCTTGGAGGAGACCCGCAGCGAGGCGCCGGACAGGTCGATGTCGGAAGCGAGCGAGCCGCCGGCCAGGTCGGCCGAAGACGCGGTGGGCAGGTCGGTGCGCGGCGCCGGCGCGGAGCAGCCGGCGAGCAGCGCCGCGCCCGCGGTCAGTGCCGCGGCGCTGCGCACGGCGGTGCCGCGGGAGCGGAACACGGTGCGGATCATGGTGGGCGCTCCTCTCAGATTCCGCGCGGGCGGAGCACGTCCTCGACGATGCCCGCCAGCCAGTCGACGGTCAGGGCGAGTACCGCCACCAGCACGCTGCCGGCCACCAGGACGGCGGTGCGGTTCGAGGAGATGCCGTTGGAGATGACGTCGCCGAGGCCGCCGGCGCCGATGAAGGTGGCGAGGGCGACGGTGCCGACGGTGAGCACCAGCGCGGTACGGATCCCGGCCAGCATCACCGGCACGGCGAGCGGCAGCTCCACCTGCCACAGCGTCTGCCGGTGCGACAGCCCCATGCCGCGGGCGGACTCCAGGACGGAGGCGTCCACCTGCTCCAGGCCGACCATCGTGTTGCGCAGCACCGGAAGCACGCCGTAGACCACGATCGCGACGATGGCGATGGTGTAGATGCCCCAGGACACGAAGGCCACCGCGAACAGCACGATGAGGCCGATCGTGGGCACCGCCTGGCCGATGTTGGCGAGCGCCAGCACCGGTCCGGCGAGCGGGCGCGCCCAGGGGCGGGTCAGCAGGATGCCGAGCGGCACCGAGATCGCGAGCACGAGCAGCACGATGGCCGCGCTCAACCCGAGATGCTGTGCGGTGCGGCTGAGCAGGTACTCGGCGTTCAGGCTGCGCTGCTCGATGCGGTCCAGGTCCTGCGCGCCGAGGTAGAGGTAGAGCGCCGCGAGGGCCGCGACCAGCGCCGCGGGCGTGCCCGCGTAGCGCAGCCACCGGCGTGCACCGCCGGGACGCCGCCCGGGCGCAGTGCCGCCGGCGGTACCGGGGGCGCCGCCGTCAGCCCCGTCCGGGGCGGGATCGGCCGGAGCCGTGAGCGCTGCCACGGTCAGCGCACCCCCTTGCGCGCACCGCCGCGCTCGCCGCTCGGCTGGGGCAGCGCGGACTGCGCTCCGCCGCCGGCCGGCGCGCGGTGGATGAGCTCCTGGATGGCGGCCAGGTCGAGGGTGCCGCGGTAGGTGCCGTCGTCGCCGGTCACCACCGCCACATCGGTGTTGTTGGACAGCATGGCGTTGACCGCGTCGTACAGGGTGGCCTGCGGCGACAGCGGGCTCAGCACCGGCAGGCCGCTGCCGGTGATCCGGTCGTCGCCGGCCGCCAGGTCCCGGCCGAGCCAGCCCAGCGGCTTGCGGTCGGCATCCAGCAGCAGCACGAAGTCGCGGTCGGCGGCGCGCAGTGCCGCGCTGCGGTCGTCCCGGCCGGCGGCGGCGTCGACGGTCGGCCAGTCGGTGCGCACCGCCGCGTCGCCGAGCCGGGTCAGCGTGAGCCGCTTGACGAACGCGCCGGCGCCGATGAAGTCGGCCACGTAGTCGTCGGCCGGGTCGCTGAGGATCGCCTCCGGGGTGTCGTACTGGGCGATGCCGCCGTCGGTGTTGAAGATCGCGATCCGGTCGCCGAGCTTGACGGCCTCGTCGATGTCGTGTGTGACGAACACGATCGTCTTGCGGATCGTCTGCTGGATGCGGAGGAACTCGTTCTGCAGCGCCTCGCGGGTGAGCGGGTCGATCGCGCCGAACGGCTCGTCCATCAGCATCACCGGCGGGTCGGTGGCGAGCGCGCGGGCCACGCCGACGCGCTGCTGCTGGCCGCCGGAGAGCTGCTTGGGGTAGCGGTTCCGGTAGGTGTCGGGGTCGAGGCCGACCATGGTGAGCAGCTCGTCCACCCGGGCCGCGGTCCGCGCGGCGTCCCAGCCGAGCAGTTTCGGCACGGTGGCGATGTTCTGCGCGACGGTGCGGTGCGGGAAGAGGCCGGTCTGCTGGATGGCGTAGCCGATGCCGCGGCGCAGCGCGTCGGGGTCGACGCGGGTGACGTCGCGGCCGCCGATCAGGATGGTGCCCGAGGTGGGTTCGATGAGCCGGTTGACCAGCTTCATCAGGGTCGTCTTGCCGCAGCCCGACGGGCCGACGAAGACGACGATCTCGCCCTCGGGGATGTCCAGGCTGAGCCGGTCGATGGCCGGCCGGTCCTGGCCCGGGTAGGTCTTGGTGAGGTTCTCCAGCCGGATCATCGGCTCGGCGGAACCCGTCGCTGCGGTCGCGGTGGAGTCAGTCAACGCGGAGCCCCTTGGAGGTCGTGGCGCGGTTCAGCGCGGCGAAGGCCAGGTCGGCGAGGACCGCCAGCACGACGATCCCGAGGATGCCCTCCAGGGCGAGGTAGACCGCGAACGGCGTCCCCGCACTGGACAGGCCCTGGAGGATGAGGTTGCCCAGGCCCGGCCCGTTGACGGCGGCGGCGATGGCGGCGATGCCCATCAGCAGCTGGGTGGCGACCCGCAGGCCGGTGACGATGACCGGCCAGGCCAGCGGCAGCTCGATCTGGCGCAGGACCTGCAGCCGGCTCAGCCCCATGCCGCGGGCGGACTCGACGACCGCCGGGTCCACTCCGCGCAGGCCCACCACGGTGTTCCGGATGACCGGCAGCAGCGCGTACATCGTGAGCGCGATGACCGCGGGCGTGGTGCCCAGCCCGAACGGCGCGATGAGCAGGCCGTAGAGCGCATAGGAGGGGATGGTGAGGAAGACGCCGGCGACGGCGAGGACCGCGCCGCGCGGTGCCGCGCTGCGGTAGGTGAGGACGGCGAGGGGGACGCCGAGCACCGCCGCGGCGGCGAGGGCCTGCAGGACCAGCAGCAGGTGCTGCCCGGTCAGCGTCAGGACTTCGGCGTAGTTGCCGGCGAGGTAGTCGAAGAACGTCACTCCGCGGCCTCACGGGCCGCGGCGGTTCCGCGGCGGCGCAGCGAGCGGGGAACACCCCCGCGCCGCGCGGCCCCGAACCGGGGAGTCTGAAGAGCGCGCATGAGTGTCAGGATGACACGAATCGGACAGTGCTCCCTGCAACGCCCCAGCGCACGACCCCGCAGCCGGCCGCGGTGGAACCCGTCCCGTTACCGCCGGTTGTCCGGATCGTGTCGTCCCGGAGGTTTTGTCCCGCGCGCGGGCGGTCAGACGGGCACCGCCTCGAGCAGCCGGTAGCAGGACGGGTTCGCCAGCGGCTCGGTAGAGGCCAGGGAGAACCCGGCGCGGGCGCACAGGCGCGCGAAGTCGGAGCGGGTCCGCTCGCGGCCGCCGACGTTGACCAGCATGTTCACGTCGCTCACCGCTCGGGCCAAGGCCCACGCAAGGACGGCTTCGTCGGCAGACTTTCCGCTCTGTTCGGTCACTCCTGGCCGCTGTGTGGACAGAGTTTCTGCTGGTCGTGGGGTGGGTGAGGTCGTAGGCTCCCGCAGCTCTGCAGCCGACTTCCCGGTGTACATGGCGTCGGACAGGCGCAAAAGCGGCAGCGACGGCAGGGTTGGGCGGCGCCTCAGGCGGGCGGCCGGGTGTCGGCGGGCCGCGTGGCGGGGGACAAATGCCAGGAAATCGGACACTGCAACGGGGGCCCCTGTAAACCCGGCCCAAGTAAGCACGACCCTCCCCCCTGTGGACCCTGCACACAGGATCCGATTCCGTACCGCGCTGACCTGCGCAAACACGAGGTTACGCAGCGCCGCGGTGTCCGATTCCCGCGCACCCGCCTTTTCCGCGACCCGATCGGCGAAAAGGCGCGCTCGGTGGTCTCGCGCTGTCCCATTGTGGGTGGTTTGAGGCGGGAGAGGTTTCACCACCCCGCGAAAAGGAACGCGCCGCGCTCCTGCGCGTGGGCCCCCAGGTCGGACACCCGCGGTCCGCCGGCGCCGTTGCCCGGTTGGGCCCGAGATGTCGCCACGCAGAGTGAAACTGGCCCGGTGAATGGGGCGCGGGACGGTCACGCCTCCCGGGTTTTCCGCGCATCCGCCCTCGAAAAGGTGGGATTCGTGGCGCCGATGGGGTGTTACCAGCGGTTCGCGAACACCTGCCCGTGTCGGGTCCGCCTGCCGCCGACCCTGCAACCCCTGTAGCCCCGCTATTCACACCAGTTGCACCCGCCCCGCGACCCGCCGCCGACCCGAGGGCCCCGGGCGGCCCTGCCGTCGCTGCCGTCTTTGGCTTGTCCGACGCACTGAACACCAGTGAGACGGCTGCAGAGAAGCGGGAGCCTTCGGCCTTGTCCGTGCCTTCCCGGCGCCCAGTAGAAACTCTGGCCACACACCGGTTCCGGAGCGACGGGACAGAGCGGAAGCCTGCCGGCGAAGCTGTCCTTGTCGTGAAGCCTTACGCCCCAGCCCGGTGATCCGCGGCGGCTCTGGTTGCACGGGGCAGGGTGATAGGGGCTGCCGGCGAAGCCGTCCTTGTCTTGATGCCTTGCGTCCCCCGTCCCACCCCCGCGACCCCGGTTACGACCAGTGGCGGCGCAGGGTCCAGGCATGGGTGGCGGGGTCGACGGCGATGTCGGCGATGCTGGGTGTGCCCGCAGAGGACTCGGCGGCGACGCGGACGAGGCGGGCTGTCGCGGGGCGGTCCCAGGTGCCGATGATCCGGCGTACGCGGTAGAGGTCGCCGCGCCAGGTGAACAGGGCGGGGTGGCCGCCGGTGGTCGATCGGACATCGATCCGCTCGTTGTAAAGACTCACCCGGCGAGTCTATCGAACACCAGTTCGATGATCCACTCCGGTTGCGCGCTCCGGAGTGGAGATCCCTGCCGGAGCGCCCACAGACTAGGGGCAGTCGCGGCGGTGCGCGGGGATCAGCGGCGGGCGTGTCGCGGTCTGCCGAGTCCTGCAGGGCGGGCGATCCGGCGGCAGCCGGTCCGACCGGTCGTTATGGTGGTGGGTCATGGCTGACGGCACGGCGGACGCGATCGGGGCGGCGGAGCGGCGGGGCGCATCCGGCGTGCCCGCCCGGATCATGGCCGCTGCCACCCGGCTGTTCGCGGAGCGCGGCTTCGAACGCACCTCGGTGCAGGAGCTCGTCGTCGCGGCGGGTGTCACCAAAGGCGCGATGTACCACTACTTCGCCTCGAAGGACGACCTGCTCTACGCCGTCACCATGCGGCTGCTCGGCCGCCAGCGCGCCGCGATCGAGACCATCGCCGACGGCCCGGAGCCGGTGGCGGACCGCCTGCACCGCGCCGCGGTCGCCGTCGTCGCCGACACTGCCGCGCACTTCGACGACGCCGTGATCACCGTGCGTACCGCGCCGCTGCTCTCCGCGGACCGGCAGCGCTCGGTGCGGGTGGAGCGCCGCGCCGTCCACGACCGGTTCGTCGCGCTGGTGGCCGAGGGGCAGCGGGCCGGCGTGTTCCGCGCCGAAGTGCCCGCGCACCTCGCCCTCACCCAGTTCTTCGGTGCCGTGCAGCACATGGCCACCTGGTACCGGCCCGACGGCGGACTCGGCGGAGCGGAGATCGGCGGCCACTTCGCCGGCCTGCTGCTCGCCGGCCTCGGTGTCCCGCCGCAGGCCGTCGCCGGCGGTGGTGCGCCGGCCGGTTCCGCTACAGGAACAGGCGGCCCGGGCGGGTCCGGTCCCGGATCGCCGCCATCCGCTTGACCGCCGCCGGACGGCGGGACAGCAGGTTGTGGACGAAGAGGAAGCCGCCCCGGTCGCGGCCGGCCCGCTCGGCCATTTCCCCCATGTGCACCTCCTGGTAGAGGTGCGGGCCGCCGGCGATGAGGCGCACGGCGTGCGCGCCCTCCGGGCAGTGCGCGAGCGCGTGGTTGTCGGCCGTGTACTCCATCGCGCGGGCCAGCGCCGGGCCGAGGAGCGGCAGGACCCGTCCGGCGGCCGTGGCGGTGCGCCGCCAGTACGAGGCGTGGCCGGCGGCGATGTGGCCGAGCTGGTGGGCGAGGACGAAGCGCAGCGCAGCCGGGTCGCGCAGCCGCCCGCCGAGCGCGACGAGCTCCGCGGGGACGACGATGTAGCGCCGCGTCCCGTGCCCGCCGGCCCCGGTCCGGCGCCGGCCGGGTGCGGCGACGTAGGCGTCGGGGGTGCTGCGCAGTCCCATGTCGGCGGAGAGCCGGCGGATCTCGGCGTGCGCCTCGGGGAACTGGGTGGGGGAGACGCGCACCGCCTCGGCGCGCTGTTCGGCGTGGCGGAGGCCGCCGACCGACCAGTACGCGGCGGGAACGGCGATCAGGACGGCCGGCGCCCACCCGGGCACCGCGCCGATCCACAGCAGCATGGCTGCTGCGAGCGGCAGCAGCAGGGTGGCCGCACTGCACAGCACCAGGAGCGGCAGCTCCCACGGATGCCGTTCGAGGGCCGGCCCCTCGGTCACTAGGGCGGGTGAACGGTCCGCGGCCGCACCGCGGCCCGAGGCGGTCGCAGAGGTCATGCCAGGCGCCTCCCCGGGTGGTCGAACGCGCGCACCGACACGCGATGATCACGTCAAGTAATGGAATATTACTTTCCGAATCCATTGCGGTCCCTCACCAACCCCGCGTGTCTCGCGCCCCTTCACCCGCTCCGGCTGACGGACGGGGGCGAAGAGCGCGACCCGGTACCCCGCAGGGCCGAACCGGGCGTGCCGTCCGGCGCGCCGGACGGCGCCGGGGTCAGCGCTCGTAGGTGCGGAGTTCTTCGGCGAGGAGGTCGAGGAAGGCGTCGACCTGTGCGGGGTCGTAGCCCGGGCGGGCGCGGGTGGTGGAGAAGCGGACGCGTTCGACCTCGGCCGCGGTGAGCGGCGGAGCGGCGCTGCTGCCGTCGATGTGGGCGGAGAGGGCGCCCTCGGCGGCATCGAGGAAGTCGTCCACCTCTTCCTCGTTGTAACCCGTGGTGAGGCGGGTTGTGGAGAAGCTCTTGTTGCGGACGCCGGCCGGGGTGAGGGTGCCGCGGACGCCCATGGCCGGCGTTCCGCCGGCGCCGGGTGCGCCGCGCGGGGCGTCTGCCCCCGGCGGTGGATCCGCGCCGACGATGGGGACCGGGCCGGTGGCTGCGCGGTGCCGGGAGGCGCTCCAGGTCTCGGGTCCGGCGGGGGACGCCGGCGGCGCGGCGCCGTCCGGTATGTCGCCCCTGCGGGAGAGCCCGCGGGCACGCAGGTCCCGCGCGATCTCGTCGAGGAACTCGTCGACTTCGTCCTCGTTGTAGCCGGGCAGCAGCCGCGTGCCGCGGAACCGGGACGCCTCGATGTCCTCGGCGGTGAGCCACGCGCCGTCCGCGGGACCGCCGTCCAGCGCGGCGAGGGTCTCCTCGGCTCGGTCGAGGAGCGCGTCGACGTCGTCCTCGTTGTAGCCGGGGCGGAAGCGAACGGTGCTGAACCGCTTCTTTCTGATGTCGGCGGGCGTCAGAGGCATGCCTCTATTGTGCCGACTCGCCTGCCTGGGCTTTTCCGGGAGGGGTGGTGAGCGTCACGTGACGGGCGCCGCAGGCGCTCCCGCGGCATCCGCGCGGCGCGCGCGGCCGCAGCCGATTCCGCGGAGCTGCCGCCGGACCAGCGGCGATGCGGTTGGTGACCGGATGAGGCCACCGCGTGACGAATCTCGCGTTCCGGCAGGCCCGGATGGCCGCTCAGGCATCGCCGGAACCCGTGACGAACGCCGTGACGGCTTCCGTGAGGGCATCGGCGGCGTCCTCCTGCCATGCCGGATCGGTGAGCAGCTCCGCGTCGGCGGTACTGCGCATGTTGCCGGCCTCCAGGAACACCTTCGGTACCGTCGACAGGTTGAGGCCGCCCAGGTCGGTGCGCTCGTCCAGGCCGTCCTCGGCGAGGTAGTCGGCGACCGGGATTCCGGCGGACTCGGCATAGGAGTCGCGGACCAGTTCGGCCAGGTCCGCGGAGGGGCCGACCACGTCGCCGTTGCCCTCCACCGGGCCGGGCGCGATCACGTGGAAGCCGCGGCCGGACTCCGGGCCGCCGTCGGCGTGCAGCGAGATCGCGGCGTCCGCGCCGGCCTCGTTGCCGATCGCTGCGCGCTCGTCCACGCAGGGCCCGACGCCCTCGTCGTCCTCGCGGGTGAGCACCACCTCCGCGCCGCTGTCCTCCAGGCGCTCCTGCAGCAGCGTCGCCAGCGACCAGGTGAAGGCGTGCTCGGGGTCGCCGTCCGCGGTTTCGGCGCCGACCGTGTCGCACGCCTTCTCCTCGCCGCCCGGTCCCGACGGCACCAGCGCGCTGATCTCGCCGGCGGCGTCGGCGTTGCCGCCGTTGTGGCCGGGGTCGATCACCACGGTGGCGCCGTCCAGCGGGCCGCCGCCGGCTGCGTCTCCGCCATCCTTGCCTCCGCCGTCGGCACCGCTGCCGCCGGCTTCCGGGGGGCCGGCCCCGGAGTCCGCCGAGGGCTCCCCGCCGGGGGATGCGCAGGCGGTGGCGGCGAGCAGCGCCGCAGCGGCGAGCAGGGGCGAGAGTCTGTTCGGCATGCGCCGTCCTGGATCGGGGGTGCGGCCGAAACACGGGAGGTTTCGGGCGGGGGCCACCACAACCTAGCGCTTCGGTGGAACGCACGGCGCTGGCAACACGTCATATCGTGAGTAAGGCGGTGGGAACCTCCCGCCCCCGAGAGGTGATGAGATGCGCAAGTCCAACCGCGCCGCGGCAGGGGCGGCTGCATGGCAGGCACTCTCCGAGGCGGCGCAGCCGGGAAGGCCGTCGGTGTGGGCCCGGGCCGGAGCGGTCCCCCGCATGGTGGGCGCCCGCCTGCGCGGCCGCTACACGGAGATGCCGAAGTCGCGCCTGCTCCTGTTCATCGCGGCCGTCCTCTACATCGTCAGCCCGGTCGACCTGGTGCCCGAGCTGTTCATCCCCTTCCTCGGGCTGGCCGACGACGCGTTCATCGCCGTCTGGCTCACGTCCGGGCTCCTCGGCGAGACCGAGCGCTTCCTCGCGTGGGAGAACAGCGGTCCCCTCCGCGATGAGGAGTACATCCAGGGGCACGTCGTCGATTAGCGACGGCGCAGACACCGCTGCGGCCCCCGCCCTGAACGCCAGGGCGGGGGCCGCAGTGTTGTGCACCCCGGGCCGCCGGAGCTGCCGGAGAGGGGAGCTAAGGTCTCTATTGCAAACAATTCGCAATAAGTGAGGTGTCATGGCGGACGTGCGGGCGCTTGCGGCCGGGCTGGGAGCAGGGCTCCTGCTGCTGGCAGGGTGCAGCGCCGGGGACGATGCGGGCGGGAACACGCTGACGTACGCACTCGGCGACGAGCCGGAGGACTTCAACCCGGTCCTCGTCGACGAGCACCTCGACCCCGTCACCCAGATGGTGTTCCGAGGGCTCACCGAGCACGGTGCCGACGGCGCCCCGGTGCCCGGCCTCGCCGAGTCGTGGGACGTCTCCGACGACGGCCGCACCTACACCTTCGCCCTGCGCGAGGGCGTCACGTGGCACGACGGGGAGCCGTTCACCGCCGCCGACGTCGTCTTCACCGTGGAGTCGGTCCGCGACGGCGGCTTCGCCACCAGCAACAAGTTCGCGGCGGTGGAGGAGATCACCGCCGACGGCGACCACGCGGTCACCCTGCACCTGTCCGAACCGGCGCCTGCGCTGCTGGACAGCCTCTCCAACGGCATCCTCCCCGAGCACCTGCTCGCCGAGAAGGGCATCGACGACCCGGACTTCGGCGCCGACCCGGTCGGCACCGGGCCGTTCCGGCTGGACACCTGGAAGCACGGCGAGTACGCGACCGTCACCGCGTTCGAGGACTACTACGGCGGCGCGCCCTCGCTCGACTCCATCACCGTCGCCTACGTGCCCGACGCCTCCGCGCGCCTCATGCGGCTGCAGAGCGGCGAGGTCGACGCGGCCTCGCTGGAACCCGAGCAGGCCGACGGCTTCAACGAGGAGGGCCTGCGGCTGGAGGTGTTCCCCACCGCCGACTACCGCGGAGTCCTGTTCAACATGGAGGACGAGCGCTTCGCCGACCCCGCACCGCGGAAGGCGATGAACTACGCCGTCGACCGGGACGAGCTCGTCGACCTCGTGCTGCA
Organism: Nocardiopsis coralliicola; assembly: GCF_054779695.1. Classification (NCBI taxonomy): domain Bacteria; kingdom Bacillati; phylum Actinomycetota; class Actinomycetes; order Streptosporangiales; family Nocardiopsidaceae; genus Nocardiopsis; species Nocardiopsis coralliicola. The sequence continues at coordinate 157,255 of NZ_BAAGXT010000006.1, forward strand.
CGGATACGGCGAGCCCGCCTCCGGCCCGCTCGACCGCGACCCGTTCGGTACCGGCGCCGCCGACTACGGCACCTCGCCCGACCAGGACCGGGTCGACGAACTCATGGAAGACGCCGGGTGGAAGCGCAACAGCGACCGGATCTGGGAGAAGGACGGCACGCCCTACTCCTTCGAGCTGACCACGTTCGCCGAAGACGGCGTGCGCAGCGCCATGACCGAGGTGGTCGCCACCCAGCTGCGCGCCGCCGGCTTCGACGTCACCGCCGCACCGCGCCCCCGCGACGCCGTCGAATGGGAGGAGGTCGAGGGCTTCCTGATCGGCTGGGGCACGCCCTACGACGCCGACGGCTCCCTCTACGGGCCCTACCACTCGGAGGAAGCGCTGGCCGAGGGCGGCTCCAACTACGGCAGCTACGCCGATGAGGACGTCGACGCCGCGCTGGAGGCCGGCCGCGGGACCAGCAGCACCGGCGAGCGCACCGACGCCTACGGCGCGCTGCAGGAGGCGCTGGTCGACAACCCGCCCTACGTCTACCTGACCTACCTCGACGCGGTGAACGCCGTCCCCGAGGACCTGCGCGGCGTCCGCGAGCGCACGCTGGCCCACCACGGCTACGGCTTCTTCGCCGATGCCGAGGAGTGGACCCGCGGGCAATGACCGGGTTCGCGCTGCGCAGGGCCGCGGCCGCGCTCGCCGTGCTGGCCGGGCTCTCGGTCTTCTGCTTCCTGCTGCTGGAGGCGGCGCCGGGCGACCCGGCCCGCGCGGCACTGGAGGCGCGCTCCGGCGGCCGGCCGGTGCCCGAGGCCGCGGTCGCCGCCGAGCGCGCCGCGATGGGCCTCGACCAGCCGCTGCCGGTGCGCTACGCGGAGTGGGCCGGCGGGGTCCTCCGCGGCGACTTCGGCGTCTCCGTACTGCACGGCCGCCCGGTCGCCGGCGAGATCGCGGCGGCGCTGCCGTGGACGCTGGTGCTGCTCGCCGCGGCAACCGCGGTGAGCCTCGCCGGCGCCCTTGCGGTGGGCCTGGCGGCCGGCCTGGCGCGGAGCGCCGTGCTCCGGCGCGGGATCGAGCTGGCCATGTTCGTCCTCGGCGGCCTGCCCGGGTTCGTCGGCGCGCTGCTGCTGCTCTTCACCGGGGCGGTGTGGCTCGGCTGGTTCCCGTCCGGCGGACTGGGCCGGCCGGGTGCCGAACCCGGTGCCGCAGCGGTCGCGTCCGCGGTCGTCCTGCCCGCACTGGCGCTGGCGTTCGGCCACCACTTCGGCGTGTACGTGCGACTGGTCGAGACGGGGGTGCGGCGCATGCGCGGCGCACCGCACGTGCGCGCGGCAGCCGCGCGCGGCATCCCGGCGCGCGCGGTGCGGCTCCGGCACGTGCTGCGGCCCGGCCTGGTGCCGTTCGCGGCCCGGTTCGGCGTCGGCACCGCGCAGCTGATCGCGGGCGCAGCCGCGGTGGAGGCCGTCTTCGCCTGGCCGGGCCTCGGCCGGCTCACCCTGGAGGCGGCGCAGGCCCGCGACTTCCCGGTCCTGCTCGCCGCCGTTCTGGTCACCGGCGCCGCAGTCGTCGCGGCCGGCTTCGCCGCCGACCTGGCGGCCGCACGCCTCGACCCCCGCACCCGCCGCACCGCCCCGCACCCCGAGCCGGCCGGATGAGCGCCCGCCCGATGAGCGCCAGTGCGCTGCGGACGCGGCGGCGCGACCTGCCCGTGCTCCCGCCGGCCGACCGCGCACCCGCCCCGGCGGCAGCCGCGCGGCCCGCCCGCACGCGCCGCTGCACCCCGAACGCGGAACCCTGCGCCCTGGCCGTCCGGGAGCGGACGCGCCGCGCCCTCCTTCCTGCAGACGGCCGCGTCCCGGCGGGACGCGGTGCCGCGGCCTCCGCCTGCGCACCGGTACCAGGGTGCGCGAGCGCTTCCTGCGCCGGGGCCTCGGCAAACGGCGGTGCGCTGCCCGGCACCTGGGGCCCGGAGCCAGAGAACGACGTGCCGTTCGCGGACGGCAGGGGCCGCCGCGAGCCCGCCTGGTCCGCGGCCGAGCCGCTGCCCACCCCCTCCGTGACCCCCTTCGCCGCGCCGCTCCGGCAGCCCGGAACGGTCCGGCCGGCGGGCACGCCCGCCGGCCGGACCGCGCCGGCAGAGTCCCGCGGGAGCCGGCGCGGAACTGCGCCGCAGGGCGGAGGCGCGGGCTTCGTCCGCGCCGACGTGCGTCCGCCGATGGCTTCGGAAGCCGGCCTGACCGGAGGAGCCGATCCCGCGGTAGCGCGCGGAGCCCTGAGGCGCTGCCGGCTGCGCGCCTCGGCGTGCGCGTTCGCTGCAGGCGCCGGCCCGATCAGGGGCGGCGCCGTGCGGCTGGGAGGGATCCGATGAGTGCGGGTGTGCACTCCGCCGTCCGGGCCGGGCGTCCGGGCCGGGCTGCTGCGGCCGGGGTACTCGTGCTCGCCGGGGCGGCCGCGGTGCTGGCGCCGGTCCTGGCGCCGCACGACCCCGCGGCCACCAACGCCGCCGCGGCCGCCCTGCCGCCGTTCTCCCCGGACCACCCGCTCGGCACCGACCCGCTCGGCCGGGACCTGCTCTCCCGCATGCTGTACGGCGCGCGGCTGTCGCTCGCGGTGGGGCTCGCCGCCGGCGGTGCCGCCGTTGCCGCGGGGACCCTGCTCGGTGCGCTCGCCGCCGTCGGCCCCCGGTTCGTCGACACGGCCATCACGCGCACCGCCGAGGCGCTCCTCGCGCTGCCGATGATGCTCGTCGCGCTGGCCCTCGCCGCGGTCGCGGGCCCGTCGGCCGGCACGGTCGCCGCCGCCGTCGCGGTCACCGGATGGATGCCGGTCGCCCTGATCGCCCGCGCAGAGGTCGCCGCGCTCGCCGAGCGCCCCTTCGTGCGCGCCGCCCGCTCGCTCGGCCTCAGCCGCACCCGCGTCCTGGTGCGCCACCTGCTGCCCAACGCGCTGCCGCCGATCGCCTCGGTGGCCGCCTTCGAGGTCGGCCACGCCATCCTCACCGAGTCGACCCTGAGCTTCCTCGGTGTCGGCCTGCCACCCAACACCCCCAGCTGGGGCACGCTGCTCGCCGACGCGCGCTCGGTGCTGCTCACCGGCCAGTGGTACGCGGTGGCGCTGCCCGCGGCGGCGATCGTCGCCGTCATCACCGCCGTCAACGTGCTCGCCGCCGGCGCCGGCCGGCGCGGAGCGGAAGGGAGGGCCTGGTGAGCCCCGTACTGGCGGTGTCCGGGCTGCGGATCGCCGCCGGCGGCCGAACCGTCGTCGACGGCCTCGACCTGGACCTGTACCCGGGCGAGGTCACGGCCCTCGTCGGTCGCAGCGGCAGTGGCAAGAGCCTCACGGCACTGGCGCTCCTCGGGCTGCTCCCGGACGGCGCCGCCGCGTCCGGGAGCGCCGTGTACGCGCCTCCCGGGGGAGTCCCGGCGGACCTCCTCGCGCTGCCGGAGCGCGACCGGGAGCGGGTGCGCGGCGCCGGTATCGGCTTGGTCTTCCAAGATGCACAGGCCAGCCTGAACCCGACCCTCACCGTCCGGCGGCACTTCACCGAGACGCTGGCGGCGCACGGCGTGCCGCGCCGCGCCCGGGCGGACCGGGGCCGCCGCGCGCTCCTCGCGGCCGGGCTGGCGGATCCGGACGGCATGCTCGCCGCGTACCCCTTCGAGCTCTCCGGCGGCCAGGCGCAGCGGGTCGCCGTCGCCCTCGCCCGCGCCGCCGGCCCGTGCGTGCTGATCGCCGACGAGGCCACGTCGCACCTCGACCCCGTCGCCCAGGCCGCCGTCCTCGACACGCTGCGCGCCGACGCCGCAGGGGCCGGGGGGCAGGACCGGGCAGCCGGCCGCGCGGTGCTGCTCATCACGCACGACCTCGCCGTCGCGGGGCGCTGGGCCGACCGGGTCGCCGTCCTCGATGGCGGACGGATCGTGGAGGCCGGCCCCGTGCAGCGGCTGCTCGGCGCTCCCGCGCACCCGTTCACCGCCGCCCTCGTGCGCGCCTCGGGGGCCGCGCGGTGACCGGGCTGGAGTGCACCGGAGTCGTCCGCCGGCCGGCCACCGGCCGGGGCCGCCGCCGCGTCACCGCGCTGGACGGCGTCGACTTCGCCGTCGCCCCCGGCGAATCCGTCGCCGTGGTGGGGCGCAGCGGCTCCGGGAAGACGACGCTGGTGGGGGTGCTGGCGCTGCTGGACCGGCCGCAGCACGGCCGGATCGCCGTGACCGGCGCAGACGGCGGCAGTACCGACGTGTGGGCCATGCCGGAGCGCCGCCGGCGGGAACTGCGGCGCCGCGTCGGCTGGATCCCGCAGGACCCGCTCGCCGCGTTCGATCCGCGCTACACCGTCGGTGAGGTGGTGGCGGAGGCGCTGCCCGGCAGCGGCCGGCCCGGCGCCCGAGCGGGCGGTGCCGCGACGGCCGCGCTCCTGGCGCGGGTGGGGCTCGACCCCGCTGCCGCGGGGCGCTGGCCGGCGTCCCTCTCCGGCGGTGAGCGGCGCCGGGTGGCGGTGGCCCGCGCCCTTGCCGCGGACCCGGACGTGCTGCTGGCCGACGAGCCGACCGCGGGTCTCGACGTCCTCGCCCAGGACGAGGTGCTCGGCGTGCTGGACGGGGCGATGCAGGGCCGCACCCGCGTGGTCGTCACGCACGACCTGCGCATCGCCCGCCGGATGGCCGACCGCATTGTGGTCCTCGACGAGGGCCGCGTCGCTGCGGACCTCCCGGCCGCCACCCCCGACGGAGACGCCCGCGCGGCGTCTCCCGCCCTGGCCCTCCTGATCGACGCGACCCCCTGAACCGGGGCGCGGCGGGCGGCCCGCGGCCGCCCAGCGGCCCCCCGGGGAGCCGCTGGGTGTTCTGCCTGCCGCGGGCACGGCCGCGGACACGCGAAGGGCGGGCCGCCGATGGCGGCCCGCCCCGGTCCCGACCCCGGTCGCACCGGGTTCGGACGCTCCCCCCGGAAACGGCACGTGCCGGGGGAGATCACTCCGAGCGCTGGCTGGGGATGCCGGAGAGCAGAGCGCGGACCTCGGTCTCGCGGTAGCGGCGATGACCGCCCAGAGTCCGAATCGAAGTCAGTTTGCCGGCCTTAGCCCAGCGCGTGACGGTCTTGGGGTCCACGCGGAACATGGTGGCGACCTCGGCAGGGGTCAGCAGGGGCTCCGCCTCGGGCGTGCGAGTCGACATGTGTACGGCCTCTCCTCCTGGATCTGTGTGCCGATCCTGAGCCTTAATCCTGGCACTTGGCCCGGATGTCCAATATTTGCCCGGAGGCCCATATTGGCATCACCCGAGGTGATTGCACAGCCACTTACCGCGACTTGATCTGAAGAGAGGTTTCAAAGTCGCCCAAGTGCTGCGTCACGCTGAGTGATTCTAGCGACACGTTTAGTGGCATGTGGCGTATTCGGTCAAAACTTCGTTCTCCGGCCCTGTTTTTCTCGATCCGGCGGACCGAAAGTGCTACCGGGCTCGGGTCGGAACCGGTCCGGGGGATGGGGGCTGGCCGGTTTTCCTCCTGGCAGGCGCCCTGAAGTCGGAGGTGGGCGCGCGGGCCGGTATCTAGGTCTACCCCCCTCCGCGGCGAGGCTGCCGCACGTGCAGACCCCCGGCGTGGCATGGGGTCTCGATTACTGAGAGTGCACTCAGTGACGACGTGACCACAGTCTATGTGGATGTCTATCGGCGGGTATGCCCACTTTCGGCAAACTTGACGCGATCTGTGCCGCTCCGGACCGCTTCTACGTCGCTGACGTGGGAAGAGATATGTGGCGCTCGGTGAGAAACCTGGTACACCAGGTTGCCGTTCGGCGTGGCGCGCGCCGCGTCCGCGGCCGCACTGGCGCTCTGGCGAGCAGAAACACGAGCCGGTCTCAGGTCTGCGGCCTCCGCGGGGGGACGCAAGGGCCGCGGGCCGCCGACGCACCGTGACCGCCGCCGCGGGGCTGCCGCCCGGACGGCGCTGCCCGCGGCGCGGCGCGGGCAGCGCCGCGCAGCCCCGCGGGTGCGCGCGCACCCGGGCCCCGGACGGCCGGGCGCCGGAGGTCCGGAGCGGGCAGCGGCGCCGGCCTCAGTTGGCGTGTTCGAGCGCCTGGATGGACTTCCAGCGCCGCGCGGTGCGCCGGTACATGGCCACGGCCAGCTCGTCCTGGCCGGTCTCCAGCCCGGTCAGCGCGGCGGCGATCTCGGCCACCGATTCGTCGTCGCGCAGCCGCTCGTCGTCGAGCAGGTGGACCAGGCCGCCGTAGTCGAGCTCGACGAGGGCATCCGGATGGGCGACCGCCGCGAGCCAGTCCTCCAGCTCCTCGGTTTCGCCGAGGAGGGCGCCGTCGCCGATGTGCTCCTGCAGGATGCCGACCGCGTGCTCGAGCCGCTGGCGCGCCAGCGACGCCTCAGTGACGTAGAGGAGGACGCGCGTCCCGGCCTGCTGCGGGGCCCGGCCGGAGCCGGCCGGAGCCGCAGGGGAGCCGCTGGGCGCCGCCCCGGGCCCGTCCTCACCGCTCGCGGCGCCGGAGCCGGTCTCGGCGGAGGCGTCGCCGTCCTCGGCGCGCCCGTCCAGCACGAGGCAGCGCTCCTCAGCGGCGAACGGGGCGAACCACGGGATGGGCACGGTCCAGTTGCTGGAGCGGATCTGGGTGCGCAGCGGCTCTCCGCGCTCGCGCCAGCGCTCGAACGCCTGCTCCGCTCCGTCGGCCACCCGGTCCGGCAGGAAGGCCCGGCGCAGTGCCGCCGGCGTCTCCTCGCGGAATGTGCGCAGCGCCACCCAGGAGCGCAGCCGCGTCTGCCACGGGCAGACATAGACCGCGCCGCCCATCCGGCGGACATAGGCGTGCCCGCTCTCCCCGGCCGGAGCCGGCACCGGCGGCAGCGCCACCACGCGGCGCAGGCTCTCGGCGTGCTCGGCGGCGACCGCGTCCGCGCGCCGGGGCCGCTCAACCGAGGCGGCGTAGTCCCGCCAGTAGGCCCGCTCAGCGGTGGGGAAGGCGGCCAGCGGCTGGTAAACCCGGAGATAGGCGGTGTAGGGCAGCACGCTCGCATCCTGGCATAAATCACGGTCCGCGGCACCGGTTCGACCGGGGCCGGACGGCTCCCGCCGGGCAGCGGCGCACCCGCTCGGACCAGTGCGGGCACGGGTACTGAGCGGCCGGCCCGCGATGCGGCCCGGCCGCTGCCCTCCGCCCGGTCGGCGGCGGTGCGCCGGTGCTGCCCGTTTGGCGTGGGCGGCGTAGGCAGGTCCGTTCCAAACCGGGTACGGTTGTATCCGTACGTAAGCTGGCGCCTGACGTCAGTGCGCTGAGGGCCGTCAGCCCGGCATTGCGGATTTGCTAGTGATCTGGGGTTTCGTCAAACCCAATCGTTGAGGGGGTCGAGCCAATGGGGCGCGGCCGAGCCAAGGCCAAGCAGCAGAAGGTCGCACGGCAGCTGAAGTACAGCTCCGGGGGGACCGATCTTGACCGGCTGCGGTCAGAGCTGGGTGTCGCTGAGGACGAAGCGGGGCCGTCGCAGGGGGGCAGCGATCCCTATGACGACCTTGTCGACCGTTACGCGGACCTAGCGGAGGAGTACACCACGCCCGACGAGCCTGCGGAGGACGAGTCCTCGGACCGCCGCCGCTAGAGCCGACGGGCGCGGCGGCGGCAGGGTGGGTCTCCATCCCCGGTCCGCGCCGATCTCCGCCTGACCGAGTCCGACGGTGCGCAGAGCCGAGGCGGTCCACCGCGGTGGCCGCCACGGCTGTGCCTGTCTGCATCCGCTCCCGGCGACGGGGGCGCTCCGCCGGCTGAGGGGCGGTGCCCACGGGGCACCGCCCCTGCGCCATGTCTGGCCCGGGTGCCGGTGCCCCCGCCACCGCTGGCGGAGCGGCGGGCAGCCGCCCCACCGCGCCGCGTCCGCCACCGGGCAGGACGCCGGCGGCGATGCGGTCGGCGGGGGCCGCCGTCACGCGACCGCCCCGCGCCCCTGCGGCGCACCGTGCTCCCGGTCTACCGCGTAGTCGCCGGTCAGCCGCGCGCCGTCGCCGGGCTCCACGGTGCCGAGCTGCCAGGCCGGAACCCCGCGCTCCGCCAGGATGTCCAGGGCCGCGCCGGCGTCCGCGGCGTCCACGATCGCGACCATGCCGACGCCCATATTGAACGTCGCCTCCATGTCGTCCCGGGACAGCCCGCCGCGGTCGGCGAGGAAGCGGAACACCGCCGGCGGGGTCCAGCTGGACCGGTCGATCCGGGTGCCCAGCCCCTCCGGCAGCGACCGGGCCAGATTGGCCGCCAGGCCGCCCCCGGTGACGTGGGCGAACGCGTGCACGCCGGTGCGCTGCGCCAGGTCCAGGCAGTCGCGCGCGTAGATGCGGGTGGGGGTGAGCAGCGCCGCACCGAGCTCGCCGCCCAGCTCCGGCACCGTCTCGGTGAGCTCCAGGCCGACCTCGTCGACCACCCGGCGGATCAGCGAGTAGCCGTTGGAGTGCGGGCCGGAGGACGCCATGGCGATGACCGCGTCGCCCGCCCGCACCCGGTCCGGGCCGAGCACGCCGTCGGCCTCCACCACACCGGTGCCGGCGCCGGCCAGGTCGTACTCGCCGGGCCGCATCGCGCCCGGGTGCTCGGCGGTCTCACCGCCGATCAGCGCGCAGCCCGCCGCGGCGCAGCCGTCCGCGATGCCGCCGACGATCGCCGCGATCTGCTCCGGCACCACCGCGCCGGTCGCGATGTAGTCGGTCATGAACAGCGGCTCGGCGCCCACCACGACCAGGTCGTCGACGACCATGCCGACCAGGTCGCGGCCGATCGTGTCGTGCCGGTCCAGCTGCTGGGCGAGGAGGACCTTCGTGCCGACACCGTCGGTGGAGGTGGCGAGCACCGGCGCGGTGTAGGACGCCGTGTCGAGCCGGAACAGCCCGGCGAAGCCGCTGGCGTCGCGGACCTGCTCGGGCCGCGCGGTGCGGGCGACGTGCCGCTTCATCAGGTCGACGGCGCGCTCGCCGGCGGCGATATCGACGCCGGCGGCGGCGTAGGCGGACCGGGCCTCTGCCACGGGGATCCTCTCGTCGGGCGGTGCGCCGGGTCCCGGCGCGGGCTGGGGCGGTGCTGCTGGGCGGGCTGATGCGGCGCAGTGCGGGCGGAGGTATCCGCGGGGAGCGCGGCGCTGCGGGGCCGGTGCGCGGGACCGCAGCCGGGCGGCCCCGCACGGCGCCTAGCGGGCTCCGGATGCGGCGGGAGTGCCGCAGGACTTCTCCAGCAGGAACTTGCCGCGGCTGGCCTCGTCCACCTCGATCGGGTAGACGCCGTCGAAGCAGGCCCGGCAGAGCTGCCCGGCCGGGACCCGGGTGGCCTCGGTGAGGTCCTCCAGGCCGACGAAGGCCAGCGAGTCGGCGTTGATCGAGGCGCGGATGCCTTCGGTGTCCAGCGAGCCGGCGGCGAGTTCGGCCTTGCTGGCGAAGTCGACCCCGTAGTAGCAGGGCCACATCACCGGCGGGCTGGAGATGCGCACGTGGACCTCTGCCGCACCGGCCTCGCGCAGCATGCGCACCAGGGCGCGCTGCGTGTTGCCGCGCACGATCGAGTCGTCGACGACGACGAGCCGCCGCCCCTCGATCACGTCCCGCAGCGGGTTCAGCTTCAGCCGGATGCCGAGCTGGCGCAGCGTCTGGCTGGGCTGGATGAAGGTCCGGCCCACGTAGGAGTTCTTCACCAGGCCCTGGGCGAACGGGATGCCGCTGCCGCGGGCGTAGCCGACGGCGGCGGGCGTGCCCGACTCGGGGACCGGGATCACCAGGTCGGCGTCTGCCGGGTGGGCCGCGGCGAGGCGGCGGCCCACCTCCACCCGGGTGGAGTTGACGTTGCGCCCGGCGATGGTGGTGTCGGGGCGGGCCAGGTAGACGTACTCGAACAGGCAGCCCTTCGGGGCCGCCTCGGCGAACCGGAGCGAGCGCACGCCGCGCTCGTCGATGGTGATCAGCTCGCCGGGCTCGATCTCCCGCTCGACGACGGCGCCGACGATGTCCAGCGCGGCCGTCTCGCTCGCCACCACCCAGCCGGTGTCGCCCTGCTCGCCGCGGAGGCGGCCGAGGACGAACGGGCGGATGCCCTGCGGGTCGCGGGCGGCGTACAGGGTCCCCTCGTCCATGAAGACCAGGGAGAACGCGCCCTGGACCTTCGGAAGGACGTCGAGCGCAGCCTCTTCGGTGGTGCGCCGGGAGCTGGAGGCCATCAGGTTGGTGAGGACCTCGGTGTCGGTGGTGGCGCCCAGCCGGTCGCCCGGCAGCATCGACGCCAGCTCCGGCGTGTTGATCAGGTTGCCGTTGTGGCCGAGGGCCAGGCCGCCGTCGCGCGCCGAGTAGAAGGTGGGCTGGGCGTTCTCCCAGACGGGCGAGCCCGTGGTGGAGTACCGGCAGTGCCCGATGGCGATGTGCCCGCGCAGCGAGTCCAGCGTCGCCTCGTTGAAGACCTGGGAGACGAGCCCCATGTCCTTGTAGACGACGATGCGGTCACCGTCGCTGAGCGCGATGCCCGCGGATTCCTGGCCGCGGTGCTGCAGGGCGTAGAGGCCGAAGTAGGTGAGCTTGCTGACTTCTTCTCCGGGAGCCCAGACGCCGAAGACTCCGCACGCGTCCTGTGCGGGGCGTTCGAACGGGTCGATTTCTGCGTCTGCGCTGAGCCGGCCGTCGGAATGCGACACACCATCAGCTTAGTGCCTGCGAGCCCCCGGCGGGCCCACCGGGGGCCCAGAGGGGGAGGAGGGCACTGAGGTCGGAGCGCACACCGCTTGCTGCCACGGCGTATTCGGACGCGGCCCGGTCCCAGTCCAGGCGGCCGGCGGCCAGCGCCAGCCAGACCAGCGGCGGCGCCTCCACCACGCCGGGCGGGGTGCCGCGGGTATGCCGCGGCCCTTCGATCACCTGCACCGCGCCGAACGGCGGGACGCGGACCTCCAGGCTGTGGCCCGGGGCGCGGGCCGCCAGCGCGTCGAGGCTGCCGCGCACGGCCGCCTTCACCGCGGCGCGCTCCGGTTCGGCACCGGAATCCCGGGCGGCCAGCACCGCGAGGGCGCACGCCTCCAGTTCCGCCTCGGCCGTGTCGGGGCCGGCGTAGGAGGGCCGGCCGAGCGCCGCCAGCTGCCGGTCGAGGGCCTCCCGCAGTGCCGCTCGGCGCCGGTCCGCCCCCGTGGGTCGTCGGGTCATGCTCCGAGCCTACGGCGGGGCGTGCCGGGGGCGCGGGCCGCCCGCACCCCCGGCCGGCGCCCGGGGCAACGGGGCGGTTACGGTCGGGCTGCGGGCGGTACGGCCCACTTGTCCGGACTGTCCCGCGGGAGGACACTGGCAGCGGCGACCGCGCAGCGTCGCGCGGCCGGGGATTTCGAGCCGCGCGGGCTCCGCGGAGCCCCACCGCGGATCCGGCGGTGGGCACTGTGATGTATGTCGTGTTCGCCAGCATCGGGGCGCGTTGGTGGCGAAGGGCTGCGGAGTGCGCGGTGAGGAGCGCAAATGCCCGAGTGGATAGGATGGCGCGCGTGCCGTACGGGGGGTGTGCGGCGGCTGCGGCCAGTGTGTGCGCGGGGCCCGGCGCGCCGGAGGGCGGTCTGATCGGCCGCGTCCGAGTCCAGCGAGCCTCGATATCCGAATATCGCCCATAACATCCCTGATGGACGATTTGCCCGATCCACCCGATCACCGCACTTCGGGAGAGAGACGTGCGCCTACGGCTGCGACCGCGCGACGACGCGTACTACGACATGCTCAGCGACTCCGCCGACAACCTGGTCACCGGAGCCCGCCTGCTGACCGAGCTGATCAGCGAGGACGCCGACCGGGAGGCGGTCGGTGAGCGGATGCGGGCCTGCGAGCACGCCGGCGACGAGCGCACGCACGCGATCATGCGGCGGCTGAACGGCCGCACGGCGGCGCCGTTCGACCGCGAGGACATCTACCGGCTGGCCTCCTGCCTGGACGACGTCATGGACTCCATGGACGCCGCCGTGGACCTGATCGGCCTCTACCGGCTGGAGCGGCTGCCCAAGGGCATCATCGCCCAGGTGGAGGTGTTGGAGCGGGCCGCGGAGCTCACCGCCGAAGCGATGCCGCGGCTGCGCACGATGCACGACCTGGCGCCGTACTGGATCGAGATCAACCAGCTGGAGAACCAGGCCGACCAGATCTACCGCCGCCTGCTGGCGCACCTGTTCAGCGGCGACTACGACGCGCTCACCGTGATGAAGCTCAAGGACGTCGTGGAGGAGCTGGAGACGGCCGCCGACGCCTTCGAGCACGTGGCCAACACGGTCGAGTCCATCGCCGTGAAGAACGGCTGAGCAGCCGCTGGACCCGGCGCCCCGGAGCGGCCCCGAACCCGCCCTCCCCTCTCTCCCCGCCTTCCCTTCCTGATCCCCGCCGCGGCCCGCTCTGCGCCCCGCGCGGCCCCCGGCCGGCGCCGCCGCCCCAGCTCCGCCGGGCACCGGCACAGCTGCAGACCGGCCGGAGCGCACACCGCTCCCGGCACAGCAGCGGCGGCCCACCGTGCGGTGGACCGCCGCTGCTGCACTGCGTTCAGCCGGCCGGCGAGGGGCCGGCCTGACTCAGCCGAACCGGCCGGTGATGTAGTTCTCGGTCTCCTGCTTGTCGGGCTTGGTGAAGATCTTGTTCGTCTCGCCCATCTCGATCAGCTTGCCCGGCTTGCCGGGCGCGGAGAGGTTGAAGAACGCCGTCTGGTCGCTCACCCGCGCAGCCTGCTGCATGTTGTGGGTGACGATGACGATCGTGTAGTTCTCCTTGAGCTTGTGGATCAGGTCCTCGATCGCGAGCGTCGAGATCGGGTCCAGCGCGGAGCACGGCTCGTCCATCAGGAGCACGGTCGGCTCCACCGCGGTGGCGCGCGCGATGCACAGCCGCTGCTGCTGGCCGCCGGACAGGCCCGCACCCGGCTTGTTCAGCCGGTCCTTGACCTCTTCCCACAGGTTCGCGCCGCGCAGCGAGCGCTCGACCAGGTCGTCGGCCTTGGCCTTGGACATCCGGGTGTTGTTGAGCTTCGCGCCGGCGATCACGTTGTCGTAGATCGACATCGTGGGGAACGGGTTGGCCTTCTGGAAGACCATGCCGATCTCGCGGCGGACCTGGACCGGGTCCACGTCGGGACCGTAGATGTCCATGTCGTCGAGCATGACCTTGCCGTCGACCCGGGCGCCGGGCGTCACCTCGTGCATCCGGTTCAGGGTGCGCAGGAGGGTGGACTTTCCGCAGCCGGAGGAGCCGATGAAGGCGGTGACCGACCGGGGCTCGATGGTCATCGAGACGTCCTCGACGGCGAGGAAGTCGCTGTAGTAGACGTTCAGGCCGGAGACGTCGATTCGTTTGGCCACTGGGTGTCCTCAGGTGTTTCGCGGTTCGTGGTGGGTCGTGGGGCCGGTCATCGGGCGCCCTTGGGGGAGAAGAAGCGGGAGATCAGCCGGGCGCCGAGGAACAGCAGCATCACGATGGCGATGAGGGCGAGTGCCGCGGCCCAGGCCCGCTCCATGTTGATGGCGCCTCCCATGCGCACCTGCGAGTAGATGAACACCGGCAGGCTCATCACCTGCCCGTTGAACAGGTTCCAGTTGATCGCCACGGCCGACGATCCCGCGGTCAGGACCAGCGGAGCCGTCTCCCCGATAACACGGGCGGTGGCCAGCATGATTCCCGTCGTCAGGCCGGCCACCGCGGTGGGCAGCACGACCTTCACGATGGTCAGCCACTTGGGCACCCCGAGCGCGTAGGACGCCTCGCGGAGCTCGGTGGGCACCAGCCGCAGCATCTCCTCGCTGGAGCGCACCACCACCGGGATCATCAGGACCGCGAGCGAGACCGCGCCGGCGGCGCCGTTGGTGTGGCCGGGGCCGAAGAGCATCATCCACAGGGCGACGACGAACAGGCCGGCGACGATGGAGGGGATGCCGGTCATCACGTCGACGAAGAAGGTGATCGCCTTGGCGGTCCGCCCCCGGCCGTACTCGACCAGGTACACGGCGGTGAGCAGGCCGATCGGGATGGAGATGACCGCGGCCATGCCGGTGATCGCGATGGTGCCGACGATCGCGTGGTAGATGCCTCCGGCGTCCATGCTCGGCGTCACGCCGTTCATGGAGACGGTGAGGAAGTAGCCGTCGAGCCGCTGGAGGCCTTCGACCAGCACCGTGGACAGCAGCGACAGCAGCGGCAGCATCGCCAGCCCGAAGCAGACGTAGACGACGCCGGTGACGATGCGGTCCTTGGCCTTGCGGCGGTTCTCCACCGCCGTCGACAGCGCGCCGATCGCGACCAGGTAGAGCACCGGTGTCAGCGCCACCGCGGCCGGGACCGAGAAGACGCCCAGCGCGGCGAGCACGCCCGAGGCCACCAGGGCGCTGGCCACCAGCACGCCGAGCGGGGCGAAGCGCGGCAGGGAGCCGCTCAGCAGGCGCACCTGGCGGCGGGCCGGACCGTCGCCGGGCGGGGGCGCGGTCGGGGATTCGGTCGTGGTGGTCATTTAGGAGAACTCCTTGCGCCGCGCGACGACGAACCGCGCACCCATGTTGACGACCAAGGTGATGGCGAAGAGGACCAGGCCCGCGGCGATCAGCGCGGAGACGCCGTAGCCGGTGGCCTCCGGGTACTGCAGCGCGATGTGCGCCGCGATGGTCTGATTGCCGCTCTGCAGCAGGAACGGCGAGATCACCAGGGAGGGGGAGAGGATCATCGCGACCGCCATCGTCTCGCCGAGCGCGCGGCCCAGTCCGAGCATGGCGCCGCCGATGATGCCGGGGCGGCCGAACGGGAGCACCGCGGTGCGGATCATCTCCCAGCGGGTCGCGCCCAGCGCCAGCGCCGCCTCCCGGTGGCCCTGCGGGACCTGCAGGAAGACGTCGCGCGCCATGGCGGTGATGATCGGCAGGATCATCACGGCGAGCACGATGCCGGCGCTGAGCATGGTCCGGCCGGTGGTCGACACCGGGCCCGCGAACAGCGGGATCCAGCCGAAGTAGCGCTCCAGCCCGACGTAGAAGCCCTCCAGCTGGAAGACGAGGTAGCCGATGCCCCAGAGGCCGAAGACCACCGAGGGGATGGCGGCCAGCAGGTCGACGATGTAGCCGAGCACCGAGGCCAGCCGGCGGGGCGCGTAGTAGACGATGAACAGCGCGATGCCGATCGCCACCGGAGTGGCCAGGAGCAGGGCGATCGCCGCTGCCAGCACGGTGCCGAACGCCAGCGCGGCGACACCGAACGCCGGCGACTCGCGGGTGTTGGCGTCCCACTCGGTGGTGGTGAAGAAGTTCGCCGTGTTGGCCGACAGCGAGTCGAACGACTGGATCAGCAGGAACGCGGCGACACCGGCGAGGATGAGGAGGATCAGCACCCCCGATCCGCGGGCCGAGTTGGCGAAGACGACATCGCCGATACGGCGCTTCCCCCGTGGAGGGGTTGCCGCGGACGAGTCCGTGGTGCTCATGTGAGACTCCGGTCGAAATGGGTCACGTTTCGCCCCCGGGCGAACACGGGTCCTTCGGTACAAGCCATGACAGGGCCGGTTACATTCTGCGGGGTCCGGACCGGGGGTTCGACCACGGCCGGACGTCGGCGCGCCGCCCTGCCCGCCGCCGCCCCCGCCTCATCCGCTGCGCGCGGCGCGGCGGATGCCCGGGGCCGGGCCGGGGGTGCGGGCACGCCGAACGGCCCCGCCCCGCCGGCCCCGCTGCCCGCGGTGCGCGGAGCGGCGGCGGGCCCGCTGGACTGCGGCAGGCCCGAAAAGGACGGCATCGGGGGACGGGGCCGAGGGCGGGCGCTGCCGGAGCAGCACCCGCCCTGGGGCGGAAAGGCCGGGCGGGTGATCAGGCACCCGCCTCGATCTTGTCGATCGTCGCCTGCAGGGCGTCGCGGGTCTCGGCGCTGAGCGGCGCGGAGCCGACCTCGTCAGCGGCGGCCTGCTGGCCCTCCTCGCTCACCACGTAGGAGAGGAAGCTCTTGGCCAGTGCGGCCTCCGCCTCGTCCTCGTAGCTCATGCAGGCGACCTCGTAGCTGACCAGCACGATCGGGTAGGCGTCGGCCTGGTCCGTCGTGTAGTCCAGCTCGATGGCGTGGTCGTTCTCGCCGCCGCCCTCGCGCTTGGGGGAGGCGTCCACGATGGCGGACGCGGCCTCCGGGCTGTAGGCGGTGAAGTCCTCGGCGCTCTCACCGGAGCCGACCGCGGCGGTGCCCAGCTCGCCGACGTGCGAGGCGTCGACGTAGCCGATGGTGCCCTCGCCGCCCTCGATCGCCGAGACGACGCCGGAGGAGCCCTGGGCGGCCTCGACCGGCTCGATCGGCCAGTCGCCGCTGACCTCGTGCGGCCAGGCGTCGCCGGCGGCTTCGGCGAGGTAGGCGGCGAAGTTCTCGGTGGTGCCCGACTCGTCGGAGCGGTTCACCGGGACGATCTCGCTGGACGGCAGGTCCGCGTCGGGGTTGTGCTCGGCGATCGCCGGGTCGTCCCAGGTGGTGATCTCCTGGTTGAAGATGTCGGCGATCACCTCGGGGGTGAGGTTGAGGGAGTCGACGCCGTCCAGGTTGAAGGCGACGGCGATGGGGGAGATGTAGCCGGGGAGGTTGACGACCTCGGATCCGCAGCGCTCTTCGGCGTCGGCGGTCTCCTCCTCGTCCATCGCTGCGTCCGAGCCGGCGAACAGCACCGACCCGTCGATGAACTGGGAGCGGCCGGCGCCCGAGCCGACGGCGTCGTACTCGATGGTGCTGCCCGGGCAGGCGCCCTGGTATCCGGCGATCCAGGTGGCCATCGCGTTCTCCTGCGAACTGGCACCCGCTCCGGAGAGCGTCGCCGATCCGTCGACGCACTCGACGTCACCGGCTGCCGCGCCCGATGCTCCGGGGTCGACGGCCTGGTCGCTGCCACAGGCGGAAAGGGCCACGGCCCCGGCGAGCGCAACGCCGGTGTAGCCGGCGAAGCGGCCGAACTTGTAGAGCTTCACAGCTCCGGTGTCCTCTCTCTGGACGTCCTGCGTCTTGTCGCACGTGTCCTGCATCGGCGACGAGGAGCGGGCCAGAGGGGCGGGACCAGGGGGAATGTATGTCCGAATCGTCCCGGCCACCTCCGTGACCTCGTCGAATGCGACGTTAGGGAGCAGAGGTGACCAGTTGTCCCAGCGAGGGTGAACGGAGCGTGAACGGGGGAACGAGATTGCCGGAAGCCATGACGGAGAGCGCGTGGACGTGAGGTGAACCACGGCGCGGCCCCTGGCCAACCGCCCCTGATGCCCCCGGAACGCCTACACGGCAGGGGTTCCAGGACGGCTCCGCCGACAGTGTTCCCAGCGCCGGTCCGCCGACGCAAAGGGCGGCCCCGCCGGCAGACGCAAAGGACGGCTCCGCCGACAGTACTTCTGGTTCTGCCCCACCGCTCGGGGAGGGGCGGGTGCTCAGGGCGGGGCCGCGGAGCCGATCGTCGTCGGGCGGCTTCCGGGGGGGCGGTCCTTCAGGCGACAGACAGAAAGGGCGGCTTCGCCGGCAGGCGACAAGGGCGGCTTCGCCGGCAGGCGACAAGGGCGGCTTCGCCGGCAGGCGACAAGGGCGGCTTCGCCGGCAGTATTTCTAGCTCTGTCCCGCCGCTCGGGGAATCGGCGCGCGCCCAGGTGCAGCTACAGGCGGCCGGCCTTGACTTCGGCCAGGAACGCCGGCCACTCGGCGCCGGAGAAGGTCAGGTGGCCGTTCTGGCGGTGCTGGGTGTCACGGACGAAGGTACGAAGCCCCTCGGAGACTTCCACGCAGTTCCCGCTGTTGGGGGAGTACGACGACTTGTGCCACGTCATGTGAGCCTCTCCAGCACTGCAAGTGAAGCTGTGTTGGCAGCTAACGGCTGCGCTGGCCGATGAGACAGGCGACGACGCTGGACAGGGGACGCCCTCGAGAGGCCGAATCGCGAGACTCTGGGCCGCTGCGGAGATGGCGGCGTGGTGCGGCGATTCATTCGCCGAGCGTGCCCGGGCTTCCGCCGCCGTGTGGAGGGTAGAGACTTCGCCAGCTCAGCCGAGGTAGGGGTAGGTTCCGGCCAGATAATCGTTGACCTGCTGACGCATGCTGGGGTGGATGTCGTACTGGTCAAGGAGGGTCGGCGGGACAAAGCAGACGCCGTCGGCTTCGTCATTGATGGTGGGCACGCCGCTGACGGGGTGTCCGATGTAGGTGTTCTCGTACTGCTGTCGGATCTCGCCGTTGCTGTAGGCGACGATGTGGTCGGGATTGGTGTAGATCCCGAGGAAACCGGTGATTTCGGCGATGATTCCGGTTTCCTCAACGCATTCGCGGACTGCGCACTGCGCCGCTGTTTCACCGATGTCCTGAGCTCCGCCGGGTAGCGCCCACTGGCCGGTGTCGCGGCGCCGCTGGAGGAGAATCGCGCCCTCTCGGTCCGCGACGAGCAGATTGCTGGCGGGGATCAGTGTGTTCGCCTTAGGGGCCGCGGGATCGTAGTAGTACTCAGTTCTCCCCACTGCTGGAGTCCTCCTTGTCGTCGGGGACCCACGGGCGGGGTGTCCGCCCTACTGCCCCGAAACTCTCGGTATAGCAAGCGAACCATTCGGCGTTGGCGGTGCGGCATAGGCCCGCGAACTGCTAGCTGCACCTGGGCACGCACCGATCCTCGAGTGGCGGGACAGAGCTAGCAATACTGCCGGCGAAGCCGTCCTTTCTGACTGTCGGCGGAGCCGTCCTTTTCATCGGTTGGCGGAGTCTCCCCCTGGGAGCTAGGGGGCGGCGTACATCACGTCGGCGTCCCACACCTCGAAGCCGAGGGAGGCGTAGAGGCGGACCGCGGCCTGGTTCTCCTCGTCGACGTAGAGCAGGACCCAGGGCAGCCCGCTGTCGCGCAGGTGCACCAGGCCGGCCAGGGTGACCAGGCGGCCCAGTCCGGTGCCCTGCCAATCCGGGTGCACGCCCACCACGTAGACCTCGCCGACCGGCTCGCCGTCGGTGATGCCGGCGCCGTCGGCGTGCACCTTGGTCCAGTGGAAGCCGGCCAGCGGCGCGCCGTCCGCGCCGCTGCGCGGCTCGGCCACGAAGAACCCGGCCGCGTCGAACCACGGCTCGGCCTCGCGCTGCAGCAGGTCGGAGCGGGTCACCCCGCCCTGCTCGGGGTGGTCGGCGAAGGCCGCGCCGTTGACGGCAAGCCACGCCGTCTCATCGGCGCCGGGCCGGAAGGCGCGCAGCGCAACGCGCTCGGCAGCGGGCAGCGCGGCCGGGTCGGGCAGCTCGACCGGCGCGCCGTCCGGTGTGCGCAGCGCCATCCGCATCTTCAGCAGCCCGCGGGTCTGCCGCCAGCCCAGCGCGTCCGCGAGCGCCACCGCGGCGGGCAGGCGGCCGTGCGCCCAGACGCGTACGCCCTTGGCGGGCGCGTCAGCGGCCAGCGACCGGGCCAGAGCCGTGCCGTGACCGCGGCGCCGGCGGCCGGGGGCGACGGCGAGCTCGGCGGAGTCCGGTTCGCCGGGGGTGCGCTCGGCCACCGCGGCGCCGGCCAGGTCGCCCTCGTCGTAGAGCAGGTGGAAGCGGGTCCTGCCGCCTTCGGCGCCGTGCCGCACCCGCAGCCGGGTCTGCTCGGAGAGCGCCTCGGCCCCGTCCAGCGCCTGCGCCTCCTCGGCGAGTGCCAGCACCCGGCCCGCGGTGTCCTCATCCAGTTCGGTCACGATCCGCACGTCGTCCATGCCCGAACCCTAGCCGCGCCGCACCCCGCGCGCCCCCAGCCGCCTCGCACCACCGGCGCGCGGCGGGCCCTCCGCATCCTCACGGACGGTGCAGCACGGTGCCGAGTTCGGGGAAGGCAGCGGTGTAGCCGTCCAGGAGAGTGCGGGCGGTGGTGACCGAGTCGACCAGCGGGTGGGTGGCGAACGCCCTCAGCGCCAGCGAGCGCGACCCCGAGCGGACCGCCGCCAGCACGTCGCGCTCGGCCGACTTCACCGCCTGCACCAGCGCCAACTGGTGGCCGGCGAGCGGCGCCGCGGAGAGCGGCCGCGCGCCCGCACCGTCGACCAGGCACGGCAGTTCGACCACCGCGTCGTCCGGCAGCCCGGGCAGAGCGCCGCGGTTGCGGGTGTCCACGATCAGCCGGGCCGGCCGGTCCCGCGCGATCGCGCGCATCACCGCCAGCGCCACCCCCTCGTAGCCGCCGCCGTCCAGGTCGGCGGCTGCCCGGTCGAAACCGCCGGCCGCCTCCCGGTTGGCCGCCATGTAGGTCTCCTCGCGGGCGCGGCGCGCCTCCTCCCACAGGCCGAGCGGGTCGTCGGCGCGGGCCGCCCGCGCGTAGAAGCCGCGCTGCTGGCCGGCGATCTGGCCGCCCCGGGTGGGGCCGGCCGCGTTCTCCCGGGCGGCCTCCCGCGCCATGTCGTAGTAGTGCAGGTACTCGTTGGGCAGCGCGCCCACCGTGCGCAGCCACTCGGCGCCGAACAGGCGGCCCTCCTCGAAGGAGGCGAGCGCCGCGTCGTCGGCCAGCAGGTCCGGCAGGACGTCGCGGCCGCCGTGCAGCAGTGCTCGCACCCAGCCCAGGTGGTTGATGCCGGCGTAGTCGGCCTGCACCTCTCCGGGCGGCAGGCCCAGCGCGCGCGCCGCGCGGCGGGCCAGCCCGATCGGCGAGTCGCAGATCCCGATCACCCGGTCGCCGAGCACGCCCGACATCGCCTCGGTGACGATCCCGGCCGGGTTGGTGAAGTCCACCACCCACGCGCCGGGCGCCGCGGCGGCCGTGTCCTCGGCGATCTCCAGGGCCACCGGCAGCGTGCGCAGCGCATAGGAGAGGCCGCCCGCACCGACCGTCTCCTGGCCGAGCACGCCGGCGTCGCGCGCGACCGCCTCGTCCTTCTCCCGGCCGCGCAGCCCGCCCACCCGGATCGCAGAGAACACCATGCCGGCCCCGCGCAGGGCGGCCCGGCGGTCCGGCTCGGCGCGGACCGGCAACCGCACCCCCGCCGCGGCGCGCTGCGCCTCAAGGACCGCCGCGATGGCCGCGACCCGGTCCGCATCGGTGTCGTGCAGGACGACCTCGCTGATGAGCGGCGCGCCGCCGCGGGCGTCGTCCAGCAGCGCCCGGTAGACGAGGGGGACGCGGAACCCGCCCCCACCCAAGATGGTCAGCTGCATGCTGGGTTCTCCTTCGGGTCTCGGGGTCCGCGCGGTGCCGCTGGCCCACCCAAGATGGTCAGCTGCATGCTGGGTTCTCCTTCGCGTCTCGGGGGCCGCGCGGTGCCGCCGGCCCGCACGGCCGGCCGCGTGCCCGATCCTCTCCCGCGGAGCCCCGCCGCCGGTCCAGTACCCCTGCCCACCGCGGCCGGACCTGCGCGGTCCCGCCGGGCGCGCTGGCCGATTCCCGGCGGGCGTCGGTCCGGTTGCATAACCTGCTGGAGAAGTACGACCTGCAGGAGACGCACGCGCGGCGCGGGCGGTACCCCCGGCCGGACCCCGGGCGGGGGTACCGCCGGGCGGAGGACAGGGGGCACGGATGAGCGAGAGGACCCGCGCACTGGAGTCGGCTCCGCTGGTGGGCGAACCCACCGACGTGCTGGCCGGCGAGCGCGCCGACGGCGCGCCAGCCGTCGACCTTGCCCTCGCCGGCACGGTCTTCTTCGACATCGTGCTGACCGGGCTGGCCGCGCCGCCCGCGCCCGGCACCGAGGTGAGCGCCGAGGGGATGGGCTCCTGCCCGGGCGGCGTCGCCAACCTCGCCGTCGCGGCCTCCCGGCTCGGCCTGCGCACGGCGGTCGCCGCGGCCTTCGGCGAGGACGTCTACGGCGACTTCTCCTGGGAGACCCTGGAGCGGGACGAGCTGGTCGACCTGTCGGCGTCGCGCCGCTTCCCCGACTGGCACTCGCCGTTCACCGTGTCGCTCGCCTGGAAGGGCGACCGCAGCATGGTCACCCACGAGCATCCGCCGCCCGAGCCGCTCGACGGGATGGCGGCGCAGCTTCCCCCGGCCCGCGCCGCGTTCGTCGGGCTGCACCCGGAGCGGCCGCTGCCGGACTGGGCCGGGCAGCAGGCGCGCAGCGGCGCGCGGCTCTTCGCCGACGTCGGCTGGGACGACAGCGAGACATGGGCCGGCGGCGTCCTCGACCAGCTTGAGCACTGCCACGCCTTCCTGCCCAACGCCATCGAGGCGATGTCCTACACCCGGACCGGGAGCCCCGCGTCGGCGCTGTCGGCGCTGTCCGACCGCGTCCCGGTTGCCGTGGTGACCGACGGCCCGCGCGGCGCCATCGCCGTCGACCAGACCACCGGCGAGACCGCGGAGGCCGAAGGCGTCGTACTGGACGCGGTGGACACCACCGGCGCCGGCGACGTCTTCGGCGCCGCGTTCATCGTCGGCACACTGGCCGGCTGGCCGCTGCAGCGCCGACTCCGCTTCGCCAACCTGTGCGCCGCACTGTCGGTGCAGCACACCGGCGGGTCGCTCTCCGCGCCCGGCTGGGCGGACGTCGCCGCGTGGTGGGCGCGGCTGCGCGCGGAGAACCCGGGCACCGAACCCGCCGGCGCCTACGCCTTCCTCGACGGCCTCGTTCCGCTGCCGTGGCGGCCCACCGAGGGGCGCCGGGCCAGCGCCACCATCGGCCTGCGCACCTGACGGCGCGGGCACTCAGCCCGCCCGCCCGCTTCCGCCGGAGTCCGAAGAGCCGCCGGATCCGCCGTCGGAGTGCGAGCCGCCCGCCTCGGGGGCATCGTCGTCCACGTCCTCCAGCGGCGCGATCTCCAGCTGGAACTCGCCGCCGTGCTCCTCGGCGCCGGAGACCACGGCCGCCGTGACGACCTCCTCGGCCTTGGCGCTGCGCAGCACCATCGGGTCGCGGCGCAGGTCGCGCACGACGGACACGCAGAGCAGCAGCAGGATCAGGGTGAACGGCGCGGCCACGATGATGGTCAGGTTCTGCAGGCCGGTCAGCGCGTTGTCGCCGCCGGCCAGCATCATGATCGCCGCGACACCGCCCATCATCAGGCCCCAGAACACGGTGATGCTCCGGTTCGGTTCGATCGCGCCGCGCTGCGACATCGTGCCCATGATGATCGACGCGGAGTCGGCGCCGGTGATGAAGAAGATCGCGATCAGCACCATCACCAGGACCGCGACGGCGCCGAACCAGGGAAACTGGCGGAGCAGCGTGAACAGCTGCGCCTCGGTGTCGCCGGCCCCGAGGATGTCGACACCCTTGCGCTGCAGCTCCAGCGCGTTGCCGCCGAGTACCGCGAACCACACCAGGCTGAGCAGGCTGGGCACCACGATCACGCCGGCGATGAACTCGCGGACGGTGCGGCCGCGGCTGATCCGGGCGATGAACATGCCGACAAACGGCGACCAGGAGATCCACCAGGCCCAGTAGAAGATGGTCCAGCCGGACAGCCATTCCTCGGCGCCGGCCGAGGTGTCCGCGCTGCGCCCGACGTTGTCGAAGAAGTCCGAGAAGTAGGCACCCAGCGACGTCGGGACCAGGTTGAGCACGAAGATGGTGGCGCCGGCGGTCAGCAGGAACACCAGCAGCAGGAACGCCATCACCAGGTTGATGTTGGAGAGCCACTGGATGCCGCGGGCCACCCCGGACACCGCGGAGATCAGGAAGCACACCATCAGGGCGCCGATGACTCCCAGCAGCACCGGGTTGGAGGTGTGGTCGATCCAGCCCATCTGCTGCAGGCCCTCGGCGATCTGCAGGGTGCCCAGACCCAGCGAGGCGGCGGTGCCGAACAAGGTCGCGAACAGCGCGAACACGTCGATCACCCGGCCGATCCGGCCGTTGGCGCGCGCCTCCCCGATGAGCGGGGTGAACGCGGCGCTGATGAGCTGGCCGCGGCCGCGCCGGAAGGTGCCGTAGGCGATGGCGAGGCCCACCACCGAGTAGATCGCCCACGGGTGCAGCGTCCAGTGGAACAGCGTGGTGGACATCGCGTGCTGGAGCGACTGCCCCGGCGCGTCGCCGGCGGTGCCCGGCGGCGGCTCGCCGAAGTGCGCGAGCGGTTCGCCGGCGCCGTAGAAGACCAGGCCGATGCCCATGCCGGCGGCGAACATCATGGAGATCCAGGAGAGCGTGCTGAACTCCGGCTCCTCCTCGTCGCGGCCGAGCCGGATGGAGCCGTAGCGGCTGAACGCGATCCACAGCGCGAACACGACGAACGACGTCGCGGCGAGGAGGAACACCCAGCCGGCGCTGTGCACCAGGCCGTTGAGCGCGGCCGTGGAGATGTCGGCCAGCCGCTCGCCGGCGGTCACGCCGAACGCGAGGAAGGCGAGTGCCGCGGCGCCGGCCACCCCGAACACGATGAAGTCGGTGCGCGGCTTGAGGTCGGCCAGCGAGGTCTCCGGCGGCTCCCAGAGCAGGTCCTCGCTGGTGATCTCGGCGCTGTCGGCCTCCGCTTCCGCGGCGCCGCCGCGGTCGGTGCGGTCCGGTTCGCCGTCCGGCGGCCGGCCGCCGGAGCTGCCTGGTTCGTCTGTCGCCACGCTGTCCCCACTTCGCCACGGCCGGAGCCCCGACCCCGTTCATTACGCACTGCCATGTGTGTAATGCGCTCCGTGTCCAGATTAGGGTGCATGGCTGGGCAAGGTGGGGGACATGCCGCCCCGTGTCGTGGGTAGGTGTCCGGTGCGCCCGCACCGCCGACGACGGGAGGACGACATGAGCCTGGATGAAGCGCAGCGGCAGTTTGAGGCCGCGATCCACGATGCGCGCGTGGCGTTCGACTGCATCGCATTGGACGATCTCGAGCGGTCGCACACCAACGCCATCACGGCCCGCGCGGCGGTCGACGCCGCCGAGTATGCGGTCCGCGTCGAACTGGAGCGCCGCAAGGCGGCCGAAGAGGACGAGGAAGCCCCCGCCGAAGGCTGACCGGCTGTACGCCCGCGGCGGCCCGCCCTTCCGGGGCGGCCGCCGCGGGCGCTGCCGTGCGCGCCGCCGCACCCCGGCCCGGCCGGCCTCCTTCGAACGGGTGTTCTAGTAACGGGGTATGCTGGAGGTATGTCCGACCAGCAGGTGCCCGAGGAGTGGCCGGCGAGCGTTCACCCGCCGGGAGCGGAGTCGTTCGAGCAGACCGCCCTGGTGTGGCTGTTCGACCAGGTGCCGGCCGACTACCGCCTGCACGGAGTCCTGCGCCGCTACCCGGTCGCCCTGTCGCGGCTGGCGCGGCTGCACGTCCAGGCGTCGCTCGAAGGAGCCCGCCAGGGCTACCGCACGGCCCGGGTCGACCTGCGCGACCAGCTCGCCCCGCACGCCATCGACCAGGTGATGAACGCCTACCTGGAAGAGGGCCGCCGCCTCGCCGCCCTCCTCCGCGCCATCGAAGCCGTCGACGGCGCGCTGCGCGACCACGCCCGCACCCAGCGCGCGGCAGAGGACTGAGGACCCGCGCCGCGGGCCCGGTCAGGAAGCCGCGGCCGCGCGGGGACGGGTGCGGCGGTACGCGGGATCGGTGTCCACGAGGACGGCGACGGCGGGGGTGCCGCCGGTGTTGACGATCCAGTGGCCGGTGCCGGCGGCCAGCACGAGCGTGCGGCCCGGTGTGAGCGGACGGAGCGAGCGCATGCCGCCGTCCGGGCCGGTGGTGAGGACGTGGGCCCGGCCGACCGCCACCCGCAGGACCGCGGCGCCGGGAGCGGCGTCCGGCAGCGGGGCGAAGCCGTCCGGCTCCAGGGCCACCGCGCCGACGCGCATCCGGCCCGCCGCGCGGCGCCGGGCCGGGCGCGGTGCGCGCTGCCAGCGGCCGGGCCGGCACGGGTGCAGCGAGGGGCGGGACAGGACCGCCGCGGCCTCTGCCGCGGCCGTGGCGAGCCGCCCCGTGGTGACCGGCATGCCCGGTCCGAAGCGGTCCGCGAACGGGCTGGCGCGTCCGGCGTCGACGATGTCGCCGAACCCGTCCAGGTCCGACGGCGCCGGCGCGGGGCCGGAGACGGCGTCCGGCGGGGCGGCGGCCACTGCGCCGGCGCCGCCGGGCGCCGGGTCTGCGGTGCGCTCCGCGGCCGCGCGGGCGCGGCCGTCGGGGCGGGAAGCGGAATGCGGCGCAGGACGCGCCGGAGCGGTGGTTCGGTTGGGCACCGGAAGTTCCCTCGTGTCGAAAGCGCAGCGCGGCCGGCGGCGGAATCGGCGACGGCGCTGCGGGCCGCCCGGGCACGCGGCACCGGGCAGCCTGCGCGGAGAAGCGAGCTGCAAAGAAGAAAGCGCGCTGCCCGGAGGCAGCGGAAGCGGGAGCGGGGCTCTACCGACAGGAGGGGCGCGTACACGCCTGCGGACACGGCAGGACGGCGGTGCGGCGGGAGGCCGCGGAAGCCGGTCGGGCCGTGGTCAGCAAAGACGTCTGCGTACGCAGGTGCATGCTGACCAGCAGACCAACCCCCGGTCCCGCTGTCAAGCGGAACGCCCGAACCCGCCGGCACTCTGTGTCACACCGCTGGATCCTGCGGCCCGCGGGCGGATGCGGCCGGCACTGCGGGGCTCCGGCAGCAGGCCGCGGCGGAGAGGGAACCGTCCCGCGGACGGGTCCGGCGCCCGCTCGCAGCGGGGGTGCGCGGACACCGGCCGCCACTCCGGCAGCGGACCGGCGGGCGGCGCGGGCGTCCGGCCGCGCCGCCGGAGGGAGGGCGCGCTGCGCCGGGACCGCGGGCGCTGCGGGGTTTCGGTGGGCGCGGGAGACCGGGACCGGGGCAGGCTTTCCGCCGAATGCGTTGCGGTACACGCGGTTTCGGTGATGCCATGAGAAGGCTCTCGGGCAGGACGACGTGACCGAAACAACCGGAAGTGCGGTGCGCGGTGGCGGACGGTGAACCGACCCGCCCCGGCGGTGCCGCCGGGGCGGGCCCCGGTGCGCGGCCGGCCGCGCGGGGCGCCGGGCTGGTCCGCTTCGCCGTGCGCGCGCTCATCGCCGCGGGCGCCGGCGTGATGGGGGCGGGTTTCCTCGGCTGGCGCGCCGGCGTCCTCGTCGCCGGCCTCACCGCGCTCAGCTACGTCCTGCTGGCGCTCGCCGCGCCGCGCATCACCGCTCCCTACGGCCGGGGGCGCCTGCTGCGCCGGCTCCAGGCCGGCGGCTACCGGCTCACCGCCGACGCCGCAGGCCGCCACCTGGCCATCGGCCCCGGAGGCGCCTTCCTGCTGGACACCCGCTGGTCGCGCAATGCCGTGCAGCGCGGCAGCGGCGGCTGGCTGATCGGCGGCCGCCCCGCCGAGCGCGTCGTGGACCGGATCGCGGCAGCGGCCGTCCGCGCCGGCCGCACCCTCGGCCTGGAGGGCGCGGCCGGCGTCGTGCCGGTCATCGTCGTCACCGGCCGCCTCCCCGAACCGGTCATGCGTGCTGACCGCGCGGTGATCGCCCGGCCCCGTGCTGCCGCCCGCTTCGTCCTGGAACGCCCCGAGGCGCTCGAACCGGGCGCGGTCGCCGCGCTCACGGCCCTCGCCCGCCGCCGCTGACACCGTGCAGCCGGGCGGCCCGGCCGCGGGCCCGGCTGCTGCGGCGCGGCAATCCGTGCCGTGCCCGCCGCTGCCCGGAAGGTGATCCCCGGCGTGCGGCCGCCTCCCCGAAGCGGGCCCGCGTGCCGCCGGTCCGTCCTCGCCCCCCCCCGAGGCGCTCGAACCGGGTGAGGCCGCCGCACGCACTGCCGCTGGTGGTCGAGCCGCCGTCCTCCGCCGTGTCCCCCGCTGCAGGGTGAGGACTGCCCGCCACTGCCGCGGCCGGCCGCTTCCCGGCCGGCCATCCGCGGTGGCGCTCCAGGCGGGGACTGCGGACGGCCGAGGACGGTGCGCCGCCGCGGCGGATCGTCTGCGGCCGCCGAGGGGCCCAGGCCGGCACGCCGGAAGAGGTGCGCTCCGGGCCCGTGCCAGGCGCCGCCGGCGGGAACGGGCTGCGCTGCGGGCACGGGAGGGTACCCGGAAGTCGCGCAGTTCTGTCCGCCGCGCTCCGGTCCGCGCGGCCGGATGCCGGGGGAATCCGGCCGGTGCCGGGTGTCGCGGCGGCGGGCGGCGGGGTGGCGGCCGATGATGGGAGAAGTGGCGGGGACATCCGGTGATCCGTGCGTCGGCCCCGGGCGGAGGGGACCGATTGCGGGCACTTCGGCGGGTCGCGGCGGATTTCGGTGGAAGGCTCCCGTTCTCCGCGCTCTAGCCGTAGATTCTCTTCCATGATGGACCGGGACCTTGCCCTCGCCCTGCGATCCAGCCGCCCGTGCCCGACGCTCGCCTACGAGCGCCTCTACGACGCCTACGGCGACGAGCTCTTCGTCCTCTGCCGCGGCCGCGTCGGCGACCCCGACACCGCGCAGGCCGCCCTCCGCGACACGTTCATCGTCGCCGGGGCGCACATCCACCGGCTCTCCGACGCTGAGCGGCTCGCCGAATGGCTCCGCGCCATCGCCAGCGCCGAGTGCGAGCACCACGGCCGCCCGCAGCCGGCACCTTCGCCGGTCCGGGCGCGGATCCCGCCGCCGGCGGAACCGGGCGGCCGGGGAAGCGGGGTGCGGCAGCGGGCCGACCGCGAGGGCCCCGGGCCGGGGGAGGGGCGGGGGACCCGCGGCGCAGAAGGGCGGTGCGGGGCCTCTGCCCGGGAGGGCGCCGTCGGCTCCCAGCGCGCTGCTGCGCCCACCGGGCTGCGGCTGCGGGTGCTCAGCGGGCTCGTCGGGCCCGACCTTGCCGGGCACCGCGCGCACGTGGCCGCGCGTGCCGCATCCTTCGACCGGGACGGCTTCCCGGTCCCGCCGTCGCGCCGTCCCGCCGAGGGCCGCTGCACCCCGCGAGCGGTGCTCCCCGCGCTGGCCATCTGCGTCTGCGTGCTGCTGCTCGCGGTGCTCGCGGTGCACGTCGCGACCCGCGCCGACCAGGACCGCACCCCGGTCTGGTCGAACGTCCCGCCCGCGGTGCCGGCCGACTGAAACGTTTCTAGCGGCGGGCCGCTCCCCGCGGCGCCGCCGATTCCGGCCCGCCGCGTTCCGGCACCCGCACGCGGAAGGGCCCTGGGCGGGCGGTCTGCCCGCAGGGCCCTTCCGCGGAGCTGAACAGCTGCGAGGGCATGCTCGGTCGGCAACTGCCCTACTGCGCGTCGCCCTGGCACGCCCCTCGCTGCGTTCTCCTCAGTCGACAGGAAAACCCCGCCCTGACTCCTTCGTCGGCCTTGCGATGGGTGCACCAGGACACCGCTCGCTACGGACGCCACCCACCGAACACGCCCTACTCCTGCTCGCCGTAGGAGATGTGCGAGCGGTCGCCGTGGTCGCCGTGCTCTTCCGCGCGCTTCACCGAGGCGATGACCTCCTGCTCGGCGTCGTGGCGGCCGCCCCAGGTGGCGCCTTCCACGGACTTGCCGGGCTCAAGGTCCTTGTAAACGGTGAAGAAGTGCTCGATCTCGAGGCGCTCGAACTCGTTCACGTGGTGAATGTCACGCAGGTGCTCCATGCGCGGGTCCGTCGCCGGCACGCAGAGCAGCTTGTCGTCACCGCCGGCCTCGTCGCGCATCCGGAACATGCCGACGGCGCGGCAGCGGATCAGGCAGCCGGGGAACGTCGGCTGCTTGAGCAGGACGAGCGCGTCGAGCGGGTCGCCGTCGTCCCCCAGGGTGCCCTCAATGAAACCGTAGTCGGCGGGGTATGAGGTCGAGGTGAACAGCATGCGGTCGAGACGGATACGGCCCGTCTCATGATCCATCTCATACTTGTTGCGCTCGCCCTTGGGGATCTCGATGGTGACGTCGAATTCCATGCTGTTCTCGGCTTCCCTTGCGGCTAATGTCGCTTCAGCTAGTGCGACGGTCTCACTACTGGCGGTGCCAGGAGGAAGGCAGGTGGCGGGGTGCGGACAGTACGGGTCCGAATGCTCCTGGCCTTGGCCACGCTCAACATATTCGTCCTTGCGGCGGGCGTGGTCGCGCTCGACGTGGTCGCGTCGCGCCCAGGCGATCCGGTCGCCTATCCTGTCGCGTTCGCGCAGGACAAAGCCGCGGCCCACCTCCCTGAGGCGCCACCGGTTGATCCCGACCGTCTGGCGGACCGTCTCGATGATCGCATGTCGGACACGGGTCTCGGCGACGGGCTCTCCGGCTACGTGGCCGACGGCACCACAGGTGAGCAGCTCTACGGCCGCAATCCCGACGACGCGGTGACGCCCGCTTCGACCACCAAGGTGGCGACGGCGGTCGCCGTCCTCGCCTCGGCCGGGCCGGACCACCGCATCGCGACGCGGGCCGTCTTCGACGGCGAGCGGCTCATCCTGGTCGGCGGCGGTGACCCGACGCTGACCCCGGAGGCCGACGACGAGACCTACCCGCGCCCGGCAACACTGCGCAGCCTCGCGGAGAAGGCCGCCACCGAACTCACGGCGCTCGGCGTCGGCTCCGTGCCGGTGGGCTACGACGACAGCCTCTACCCCGGGCCGGACACCGGCCCCGGGTGGAAGGACAACTACGTCTGGGAGGGCAGCGTCGCCCCCGTCCACGCGCTGATGATCGACGGCGGCCGCTCGGACGCGAACGAGCACTACGGGGAGCGCGAGGGCAACCCGCCGCTGGCTGCGGCGAACGCGTTCGCCGACCAGCTGGACGCGGCCGGCATCGCGGTCGACGGCGACCCGGAGGAGGCCGAGGCGCCCGCCGAGGACGACGCCGACGCCACCGCGACCGTCTTCTCGTCGCCGCTGTCGGCGCTGGTGGAGCGGATGATGCTGGAGAGCGACAACAACATCGCCGAGGCGCTCGCCCGCCAGGTCGCGATCGCCGAAGGCGAGGAGCCCTCGTTCGAGGGCGGCTCGGCCGCCACCCGCGCCGTGCTCGATGAGCTGGGCGTGCAGGACGTGCACGTCGAGGACGGCAGCGGGCTCTCGGTGGACAACCGCATCTCACCGCGCGGCCTGGTGGAGATGCTGCTGGCGGCCGCCGACCCGGACCGGCCCGACCTCAGCTTCACCATCAGCGGCCTGCCGACGGCGCACTTCAGCGGCACCCTCTCGGGGCGCTACGACTCCGGCGAGTCCGGCCGCGGCGCCGGCGTGGTGCGCGGCAAGACCGGCACGCTCAGCGGGGTGAGCACGCTGGCCGGCACGGTGTACGACGCCGACGGGCGGCTGCTCATGTTCGCGTTCATGGCCAACGACCCGGCCGCCTCGGGCAGCGCGCTCGACACGCTCGCCGCGGAGATCGCCGCCTGCGGCTGCTCCTGACGGCCCGCGGCGCCCGCCTCCTCCGCGAAGCGGGCGCCGCGGGGGGTGCGCGGCACGGCGCCGGTACTGCGTCCGCACGCCCGCTGCCTGCGCCGATCCGGGCCGCACCCTGACACGGAGGCGCAGGACCGGCCGCCCGCAGCCCGCTGCGCGGGCCGCTGAGCAGCTCTGGCGCCCGACCCGCAAGGGAGCGCCCGCGCGCTGCCCCTCTCAGGGGCGTCCCTGAGATTGGCCCGAATTCCCGTCGGCCCCCGTGCGCCCGGCATGTGCGCGGGTACGGTGAGGGCGTGACTGTGATCGACTGGGACGTAGCCGTCAACACCGGCGTCCGCCTCGTGCGGCCCGGCCCCCAGGTGGACCTCTCCGAGGCGCGGCAGGCCGTCGCGCAGCTCCGTGAGCTCTCCGTGACCGCCCGGGGCCACGTGCGCGAGTTCACCGGAATGGACCCTCTCGAACCGGCCGGCCCGGCGGTCATCGTCGACCGTCCCGGTTGGATCAAGGCCAACGTGGACGGGTTCCGCGTGGTCCTCGAACCCATCCTCGACCGACTCGGCGCGGAGCGCCCCGCGAGCCCGCTGGGCAGCGCGGTCAGCTCACGCGTCACCGGCGCCCAGCTCGGCGCCGTGCTCTCCTACATGGCCGGGCGCGTGCTCGGCCAGTACGAGCTCTTCCTGCCGCCCGACCCGGACGGCCGCGCCCCCGCGGGCCGGCTGACCCTGGTCGCGCCCAACATCGTGCAGGCCGAGCGCGACATGGACGTCGACCCGCACGACTTCCGCCTGTGGGTGTGCCTCCACGAGGAGACGCACCGCATGCAGTTCAGCTCCAGCACCTGGCTGCGCGACTACGTGCAGGAGCAGATGCAGGAGCTGCTGCTCTCCTCCGACATGGACGCCGCCGCGTTCCTCGACCGGCTGCGCGCCGCCGGCGAGGCCGTCGCCGAGGTGGTCCGCGGAGGCGAGGGCTCGCTGCTGCAGGCGTTCCAGAACCAGCAGCAGAGCGAGCTCATGGACCGCATCACCGCGGTCATGACGCTGGCCGAGGGCCACGGCGACTACGTGATGGACGCCGTGGGCCCCGAAGTCGTGCCGTCCGTGGCCGAGATCCGCCGCCGCTTCCAGCGCCGCCGGCAGGGCTCCGGCGGCATCGACCGCATCATCCGCCAGCTCCTCGGCCTCGATCTGAAGATGAAGCAGTACGAGGACGGCGCGAAGTTCGTCCGCCACGTCGTGGCCTCGGTGGGCATGGACGGCTTCAACCGGGTGTGGGAGTCGCCGGAGACGCTGCCGACCATGGCGGAGATCAGCGACCCCGAGGCGTGGATCGCCCGGGTGGGCCGGCCCGCTGCCCTGCCCGCGGGCGGCGCCTCCGCCGAGCGGCCCGCCGCCGGCTCCGCGGAGGAGTGACCGGGCCCCACCCGTCCGTCGCCGGGGTGCGCCGCGCGGTGCGCCGCGGACTCGCCGGCCGCGGCAGCGCCGGCGACGA